>JALZHC010000503.1 GCA_030914105.1 Acidobacteriota bacterium | reverse complement strand
ATGAACCCGAAGACGGGGCAGGTCTACACGGTCGTCAATCAGGAGTGGGGACTCAGGCGCGGCTTCAAGCCTTGCTCGACGACGAAGCTCGTCACCGGCCTCGCGGGACTGACCGAGCACGTCATTGACCCCGTGCAGACGGTCAACATCGGAACCTCCAGCTACGGCCTCGACCTCACCGACTCGCTCGCCTTCTCAAATAACGGCTACTTCCAGAGAGTCGGCGGCCAGGTCGGCTTCACGAAGATGATGGAGTACGCGCGCAAGCTCGGCCTCGGCCAGCCGACGGGCATCAACTTCCCGCTCGAAAGCCCAGGACGACTGCCCGTCTTCAAAGAGGGCTACGCCGTCAACCACATGTCTTCGCACGGCGACGACATTGAAGTCACGGCCCTCCAGCTCGCCAACCTCGCCTCGGCCATCGGCAACGGCGGACACCTGCTCGTCCCGCACATGCCGCGCACGCCCGTCGAGGCCGTCAACTTCAAGCGCGAGGTCAAGCGCGAGCTCGACATCCCGCAGGAGAGCTACGCGCACATGATCCCCGGCATGATCGGCTCGGTCAGTTACGGCACGGGCAAGCGCGCCTACAACCCCTTCGAGACGCTCGCCGGCAAGACCGGCACCTGCACCGGCCAGGGCTCGAAGCTCGGACTCTTCACCTCGTTCGGCCCCGTGCACGACCCGCAGCTCGCCGTCGCCGTCATCCTTCGGAACTCGCACACGGGCGGCAAGTACGCCGCCGAAGTCGCCGGTCAGGTCTACCGCGGCCTTCAGGGCCGTTTCGGCCCGCGCCCCGGCACGCAGCCCTTGCTCGCCAACGACCCGCTCGCCCCGCGCCCGCACATTGACCCGCGCAAGGCCGCCGAAGTGAGCGACGAAGATAAGGACGCGGACGACGCCGACGCCGCCGTCGTGAGCGAGGCCGGCGACACCTCGAAGCAGGCGGGCGCGCAGAACGGCAACGCCGTGCCCACCCTCCAGAAGACGGCCAAGACCATCGAGCGCCCGCAGACGAGCGCGCCGGCCAGGACGGACACCTATACCGCGCCGCTCCAGACAGCGCCCACGCAGAAGTCGAGTCCGGAAGCCGGGCGTCCGCGCCGCGTCTCGGACAGGCCGCAGGATTAGTCTGGAGTCTGGAGTCCGGAGCCTGAAGCCGGGAGTTTGAATTCCGGAGTCATCAATTCAAAGAGTCTGGAGTCGGAGGCCGGGTTAAGCGCCCGGCCTTTGATTTTTCCTCTCCGGCCTTCGGCTTTTCTTCTGAAGCTTTCGACTTTTCTTCCGGAACTTTTCACTCCGAAAGTCATCAATAACTTCGACGCTTTATCTTGACTCCGGACTCCGGACTCCGGACTCCGGACTGCCTTGAGTTGGGCTTGACACGGTGCGGCGGTTGGTGCAGTATCGCGTCGCGAAAACCGTTCGGAACATGAGTGCCCTTACGTTCCCCGATGGGGCCGGGCGTTGCGGAGGCGGCAACTGGCCGTAGCGGCAGCGCATCTGAGATAGGCGACGCCATGGGCGCGCAATCCCGATTTATCTCCCACAAAAGGATCAGCGCACGGAGGATTTGCGACCGATGAAAAACGTATTACGATTCTTGATTATCGCTGCGCTTGCGTCGGCATTCGCCCTGCCCGCCTTCGCGCAGAGCACACAGCCCACGCCGGCGGCTGGCCCTTGCAGCGAGGCTGAGGCGCAGGCTGCCCTCTATCAGAAGTTCCGCGACAACTTCCGGGGCACTCCCGATAAGCAGAAGGTCGCCTACGAGGCCGGCAAGGAGTACCTGGCGAAGTACGGCAACTGCCCTGACGATGCGGCCAAGCAGATCACAGCTTACGTCCAGAACTGGGTCACGAAGTACGAGGCGGCCACCGTCGAGTTCAACTGCACCGACGCCGTCAACAAGAACCCGAAGCAGGCCTACCAGGCTTGCGAGCAGCTCCGCGCGAAGAATCCTGACGACCTGAAGGTCTACCTGATGCTCGTCGCCGCCGGCGTGAAGAACTACACGACCGGCGACAAGAGCATGAACGCGCAGACCGTCCAGACCGCCCGCAGGGCGCTCGACCTCATCGGCCAGGGCAAGACCGCCGACTCCTACGCGCCCTTCAACAACCAGCAGGAGGCGACCGCGGGGCTGAACTACTACATCGGCGTCTTCACCTTCGACACCGACCCGGACACCGCCTCCGCGGCCCTGCTCAAGGTTGCGCAGTCCGGCAGCTCCTTCGGCAAGGAGCCGAGTACCTTCCAGTACCTCGGCCTCGCCTACTACAACGGCGAGTTCAAGAAGCTGGCGCAGGAGTACAAGGACAAGTGCGAGGGCAAGGAGGCGACGCCGGAGTGCGACCAGCTCTTCGCCAGGGTCAACCAGGTGCTCGACCGCGTGATTGACGCCTATGCGCGCGCCGTCGCCCTGGCCGGCAACCAGCCTAAGTATGCCGACATCGCTACCAAGGTTAAGCCCGCGCTGACGACGCTCTACAAGCAGCGCCACGATGGCAAGGAAGACGGGCTGAACGAGTTGATTGCCGGCGTGCTCAACAAGCCGCTGCCGATTCCGGGCCAGGAGCCTCCGCCGACCGTGACGCCTGCAAGCTCTTCGGGCACGACCGGCACCGACGGCCACTCCACGACCAACACGACGGGCACGGGCACGACCGCCAAGCCCGCCGCGACGCCGGCCACCAACACCAACACGAAGCCCGCTTCGACGACGACCACTCCCGCGAAGCCGGCCACCACGACGCCGAAGCCGCCTGTGTCTAAGGCCACGCCCGCCGCCAAGTCCGGCGCGGCGACCTCCGGTCACTGAAGCCGAGCATCGGTCGCATCCCGCGAGCGCACGGCGGGCGCGCCCTTCGACGAAAGTCGGACGGCGCGCCCGCCGTTTTTTGTTACAATCCCTCGGCATGACGAAGCAGGACGGCCCCGAACCGCCGGACGCGGCGGCCCTCGAACAGTCACTCGCCTACACCTTCCGCGATAGAGCTTTACTCGAACGCGCGCTCACGCACCGCTCCTGGGCGCACGAGAACGTGCCGGCGGGCGAGGAGGCGCGCGCGCGACTCCTGCACAACGAGGCTTTGGAGTTCGTCGGCGACTCAGTCCTCGGCCTCGTCGTCGCCGACACGCTCTTCCGCTCGCACCCGGAAGTCACCGAGGGCGAACTCTCGCGCATGAAGCACCGCCTCGTCAGCACGCAGACGCTGGCGCGCGCCTCGCGCCGCCTGCAACTCGGCGACTACCTGCGGGTGGGCCGCGGCGAGGAGAAGACCGGAGGCCGCCGCAAGCGCGCGCTGCTCGCCGACGCCTTCGAGGCCGTGCTCGCCGCAGTCTTCCTCGACGGCGGCTTCGACGAGGCCGTCCGGTTCGTCCGCCAGGCCCTCAAGAGCGAACTCGAAGAGGCCACGCCCGAATCCGCCGCCGCCGCCGACTACAAGACGATGCTTCAGGAGCGCCTCCAGGCCGAGCGCCACCTCGCGCCGCGCTACGACGTGGTCGAGACCCTCGGCCCGCCGCACGCGCGCACCTTCCGCGTCGAAGTCAGTTGGGACGACCAGGCCGTCCGCGGCGAAGGCCAGACCATCAAGTCCGCCGAGATGGACGCCGCCTGCCGCGCGCTCGAAGAGATGGGCGCGCCTCCGCAGACTGAAGAAGAGCCGCAACAAATGGACGAAAGTTAGTGTTCTGTGATTCGGGTTGATTGATAAATTGCCTCCAGCTAAAGCTGAAGGATTGAGGCAGCAAATCGTGAGATCTCACTCAGGAGCGGAAGCGCTCGCAGTCAAGAGCGGAAGCGCTCGCAGTCGATCCCGTACTTCTTCACCTTGTAGCCGAGAATCCTCTCCGTCGTATCCAGCAGCTTCGCGGCGCGGGCGCGGTTGCCGCGCGCGGTCTTCAAAGCATCCTGAATGATGTCGCGCTCGTATGCCTCGAC
>JALZHC010000502.1 GCA_030914105.1 Acidobacteriota bacterium | reverse complement strand
GACACACGCGCCGTGCTCAGCCGCACGCTGGGCCGGCGCGGCTACCGTGTCGTCGAGGCGGCGGACGGGCGACAGGCCGTCGAGGTCGCCCTGAGCGTGTGCCCCGACCTGATCCTGATGGACTTGAACATGCCGGTCATGGACGGCCTGGCCGCGACTGAGAGGATCAGGGAGTTGAAGGAGCGTTGCGGCGACGTGGCGATTGTCGCCGTGACGGCCTTCGACACCTACGGGATGAAGGAGGCGGCTACGGAAGCTGGCTGCGACGCCTACCTGCTCAAGCCGCTCGCGCTCGACGAACTGGAGGCGGTGGTCGAGAGACTCCTCGCGGCCTGAGTCTCGGAGAAGGCGACGCTCTGCGACGACGCCTTCTCGCAGTTCTTGCACAGTGGTAGTCCTTGAGTCACTTCCTCCGAGGCGAAGAGCGCGACGAAGGCCGGGCGCACGCCGAGCGAGCCGCACAGGCTCTGCCCGCCTCGGAGGTCTGTGATGACGTGCCAGATTCTGCCGCCGGGACGCTTGATGTACATGCCCCTATGATGCGCCGCCGCTGTTCAGGCGGGTTGCAATCAGCTTGCGAGACAGCGACGTTTAAGAAGAGCCTATCGCAACGTAAAAGCAACAGTGAGGTAACCCGGCGCGCGCACTTCGGGTGTCTAATAGATGTTTCTTCCCGGTTACGATGGAGGAGGAAAGTGATGAGCGCACAGGCCGCACTCGCCCCGGCGAAAGCCGAGGCCCCGCAGATAGACTTGGAATATAAGCCACGGGAGAGCAAGGGGCTGGCGCTCGTGGTTGACGACAACCAGGACATCGCCGAGATGCTGGCGGCTGTCCTGCGCCACTCAGGCTACACGGTCTCGACCGCCGACTCCGGCACCGGCGCGCTCTCCGCCGCGCTCTCTAAGCAGTTCGACGTGGTCATCTCCGACATCGGGATGCCGGGGATGAACGGCTACGAGCTGGCTCAGGCGCTGCGCTCCTTCCCGCAGTACCGCTCGGCGCGGATGATCGCGGTGACGGGCTTCGCCATGTACGACGACCGCGACCGGGCGCTGGAGGCGGGCTTCGACGCCCACCTGAGTAAGCCGATTGACCCGGGGGCATTGACGCAGGCCATCCACCGCATAAGCCATTAGGCCGAGTCTGAAAGTTCCGGCGCGACGAAAAAGTGACAGGCCGGGGAAGATTGCTCAAACCTTTGCCTGTACCTTACGCCGCGAGGGGAAAGGTTGTGATTCCGGTTTCAGGGGAACGCCGGGGTCTGCGACCGATGCTGATAATTAAGAACCCTGTCCGCGGCGTTTTGGGGGAAGCGCCGGGGCAGGGTTTTTAACTCAGGAAGATTTTACATCGCGGGAGCTATCCGGCATGGGCGTCGGAGTGTTCCCACGCGGCTAACGCATCTCTCCTTCTTCAGTCCGCCCGCCCGAGCAGCCACCGCCGCGCCTGCTCGAAGTCCATGAAGGCCGCCGCCGTGACGCCGGTCGCCTCCGACAGGATCGAGAACATGCGCTGCATCCCGTAGACGGCCACCTGATTCGAGACCGCCGCCCAACGGCTGCCCGCCATCTCGCCCTCGTGCTGCATGATGAACTGCGCGGCCGAGCGTGCGAACTCCGGGTCGGGCACGTCAGTTTCTCCGCGTCGGTCGCTGAGGAAGCCCATGCCGCGGCGGTACTGCGGGTCGGAGAGGACGGCGAGCATGGCGTCGCGCCACTCGGCGAACGAGGACTCGCCCGTAGTCGTCAGGTAGACGATCCGGTCTTCGGCGTCGATGCGGTAGGTAACGGCCACGTTCTGTCTCCGCAAGGCATGTCGTTTATTTCAATGTGTGTCCGGGGAGAGCCGATGCGGCGGGAAGGATAGCAAAGGCCGGCGGGGGGCGTCGAGGGCGGCCGAACGGCAAGACACACATAAGTGAACGGGGATGCCAGCCTTGGGGGCGGCATCCCCGCTCGATGTCGGTCACTGTCCTCACCCCAGCAACCGTTAGGCGGAAGGTTTCACCGACCGCCCGGTTGAGAATCATCCTAAACAATACCCGGGTGCGGCGCAACCGGCGGGTTCGGCGGGCATCTGTTCTCGACCCGGGCGGCGGGGCTGGTAGGATGCAGGTAGAGAGCGGTAAGTTTGTTTCCCACAGAGTCCATCTTATCAACTCACCGCTCATCTGCCTTTTCTACCCCTGATTCGCATAGTTTATGAATCCGCGCTGTCTAACATAACAATACAGCCGACCCGCGATAGCATCCCTTTCAAGGTGCTTCAACAGATCAGGTAGAATGCTGTGAGCGCGGTCGGCTGATTGGCGGCGTTAGGTGGACAAGAGGTGATGAGCAGACCTTCTCTCGGTGAATCATTAAGGCCGTGGCCTACCGTACGCGTTCTTGTAGCCGCGGCGCTAATCATAACTTCGTTAATCGTGCTCGCCGGGCGCGGCTCTCAGTCCGACTTCGCGCCGACGACTGCGACGGGCTTGAGGCCGGCCATCTATGCGCCCGATCCTGATGACGCGTGGAATCGCATTTTCTACTCCCTGTTCACCCGCGCCGTCAAAGCACATCTGTCATCCGAGTTCGTCGAGGGCGCGCCGTTCGCACGGACTCAGTACGGGCAATTCCCGCACGAATTATCCGTCTCGACACGCCTCTTCGAGCGCGTCGAGACGGGCGACCGCGCCATCGAGCCGGTGTACCCTTCATTCTTTTCTTCCGCAGGGGTGTCACAGGTTTTATCCGAACCTCTTTACTCCCAACTCAGGCAAGCCTTGACCGACGCGCTCGAAGAGAAGACGGCTCGCCCTCCGCTCGACCGCGCGTTGATGCAAAGCGACGTGTGGGCCGCCTACGACCTGCTCTATTGCCATTCCTCTTTCGAGGGCGCGAAGAGCCAACAACTTCTCGAACGCAGGGGCCAACTGCTCCCCCTTCTCGCGCGGTTCGTCAAGAAGCTCGCGCTCACGCGAAGTGAAATTGAGGCGCTGCCGGACAACTACGCCGCGGCCTCCGGCAGCCATAACCTGCCCGGACTATTCGATCCGAACAGCGGCTGGCTTGAAGTCGAGTGGCACCCGGGCCGAGAGCATGACCACGCCGCGGATTATCGCCGCGCCGCGCGCGTCTTCGTCAAGCCGACATCAACGCCGCGGGACAAGCAAGACTTCGTTAACAGCTTGCGTCAGGCCCCGGATGTAGATTCAAAGCTGGACGCGGTGGCGCTCGTCATCCAGAGCCTGTTAATAGACCGTGACGGGGAGGTGGTGCCGAGCCGGTTGACTTATGACGTACAGGTGCGACGCCACATTAAAGACGTGCGCGGCGCGTTGATAAAGACGGAGGTCGAAGAGTACGAACTCAGTCGGCGGTTACTGTTGAGCGAGACCGCGTCCGGGGGTTTGGTCGGCTCGGACGAAAAGGCTCCGGCCTACCTGCCGGCGGCGGGGAACGATTACGGGTTCGCGTCAACGCAACTGGAGCGGCGTGGGGACGCCGCGCCCATTCTCGCCACGCTGCGCTCGCGCTGCGTCTCGTGCCACGGGCAGGATGTGGGGGTTGTGTTCACCTTCGGCGCCATCCTCCCGCCGCCGTTACCACCTGTTGCCCTGCTAAATCCGTCGGGCAACGACCACGCCTTTTTCGTCGCTCGCCGCAAAATGGGACGCGAGGATTTCAGGGCGTTGAACGAACAAGGTGAGACGAGATGAAATGATAACGAATAGAATGCACTCTCCCCGGTCGCGCCGTCGCAGAATGACGGATTCTTCTTCTTCGGGCGGCTTGACTCGGGCCGCCATCAGATTCCACTAAACCCCGCTTCCGGTCTCGGCGGGACCACTCAGAGCCACGGTCATGTTCGGCAGTTTGCGACGAGGCCGCTCCGAAGCTACGGGCGTCGCCCCTCGGCCGCCGGTCAGCCCTCGTCAGGCCCGTCCAACACCTCCCGCACTTTGCGCGCCAGGCCCCCCGGCGTG
>JALZHC010000501.1 GCA_030914105.1 Acidobacteriota bacterium | reverse complement strand
GCTCTCGCTCATCACGGGCGTGCCGTTCCGCGTCTTCAACGTGCGTGCGCGGCGCGACCGTCCCGGCTTGCAGCGCCAGCACCTGACGGCGGTGACTGCCGCCGCGGCCATCGGCGGCGCGCGCGTCGACGGCGCGCACGCGGGCACGAAGGAGTTTACGTTCGTGCCCGGAAGCGTGACGCCCGGCGAGTACAAGTTCAGCATCGGGACTGCCGGGAGCACGATGCTCGTGCTTCAGGCGGTGCTGCCGCCTCTGATGATCGCCGACGCGCCGAGCCTCCTCCTGTTCGAGGGCGGCACGCACAACGTTAAAGCGCCGCCCTTCGAGTTCATCCAGAAGACCTTCCTGCCGCTCGTCAACCGGATGGGGCCGAACGTCTCGGTCGAGCTTCAGCGTTACGGCTTCTATCCGCCGGGCGGCGGTCGCTTCAACGTCTACGTCGAACCGGCGCCCGCGCTGCGGCGGCTCGACCTCGTCGAGCGCGGCGCGATCCTCTCGGAGCGTGCGCGCGCGCTCTGCGTCAACCTCCCGCCGCACATCGGCGAGCGCGAACTCGCCGTCGCCAGCGAGCAACTCGGCTGGATGGCAGACCAGCTCGACCTCGAAGCCTCGGCCAACGCTTTGAGCGCCGGCAACGTCTTCACGATTGACATCGAGAGCGAGAGCCTGACAGAAGTCTTCACCGGCATCGGCGAGCGCGGCGTGCGCGCCGAACAGATCGCCGCCTGCGTCGTCCACGAGGCGCAAAAGTACCTGGCAGCCGGCGCGCCCGTCGGCGAACACCTCGCAGACCAACTGCTCATCCCCCTCGCGCTCGCACGCGGCGGCTCCTACACTACAGTCACGCCTTCGCTGCACACGACCACCAACATCGAAGTCATCAAGAAGTTCCTGCCCGTCGAGATCACCACCACGCAGTTGAGCGAAGACGTTTGGAAGGTCGAGGTGTTCGGGTAAGAGCTACCCGGAGGCAAAATCAAACGAGAGTCACGAAGGGGCTTTCGTTTGTCTGTCACGTTGTCTCTTCGACGAGTTTGTCGGCCAGCAGCGCGACGGCGGCGGGGTCGAGGCTGCGTTTGAAGAGGATTGTATTGGCGGGGATGTTGGTCATGGGGTCGCGGCTGCCGCGCAGCTCGTCCCAGGCGGCGAGGATGAAGTTCCTGAGGCCGGCGTGCTCAAACTCAAGGAGGCGCTCGCGCAGGTGTTCGGGCGTCCAGAAGCCTAAGACTTCGAGGTGGACGCGCGCGCCCGACGCGTGTGTGAGCGTGAAGTCGGGGATGAAGGCGCTGTCGCCGAGGGCGATGACCTCGCTGCTCTTCTCAAGCGTCCAATCGCCTCCGCCGCGCGGCCACGTCGCCGAGAGCTTTTCGATGACCGGGTTCGCGTAAGGCTCGACGCTCAGGTAGTGCGAGCGTAGGCGCGTCTGCTTGCTCGAAAGCTCGAAGTAGGCGACGCTGCCGCGCCTGGCCTGTATCTCGGCGCGCATACGCCAGCCGCGGCAGAGCAGGAGCGCGGGCAGGAAGACGGCCATCTGGATGCCGTACTTCTGCGAGCGCTGGAAGATTGAGACCGGGCCGTCCAGGCGCACTTCGTAGCCGCTGGCGGCGCTCCCGCGCACACTGTGAATCAGTCGGTAGGCTTTGATCGCGCCGAAGATTTCCCGGTAGCCTTCCGGCTCCTGCGGCTCAAGCCACAGGCGCATCTCGACCGAGCGGTACAGAAGCGCCTGCGCCTGCGCGACGTTGTAGAGGTCGAGCAGTTCGGCGGGCGAGACCGACTCGAAGTGCGTGAGCTTCTGGTTCTCCGGCAGGTCTGCGTAGAGCGACTCGGCGAGCGCCGACGGCTCGCACAGAAACTCGCGCGCCGCATCATTGAAGACTTGCGCGCGCGCCTCTTCGCTGACAACCGGATGAGCGGCGCGCGCCTTGAGGAAGAGCGCGCGACGTATCTCCGACGGCTCGGCTGGCGCCGAAGTCTCGAACTCGCAGCGGTCGGTCAGAAGCTTTATCAGCCCGCGCAAGGTCTTGTAGTCCGTCCCAGTCCCGACGTACTCCTGCAAAGACTCTTCGAGCGAGGCGCGCACACGCCCCTCATGCTCCGCGAAGAGCGCGACCAGGTCACCGGCCTCGCGCAGATGCTCTTCGTCCTCCGTATCTATGTAGCGCGGCTTGATCTGGTCGCCGCGCTGCCAGCTCAAAGCGAGGTCTGCGGTCAGCATAAGTTACAAGCTTGCGTTCTTCACAACTCGATGAAGGTCGGAGCCTCGGCCCCGTCTCTCTGCCCGCGGAACTGTTCGCCCGCGCCGCGCCGTCGGCTGATGTGCTCTTCGGTCGTGTCCTGCGTGACGACCTCGTAGAGTATGGCCTCCTTGCCGGGCAGCTTCCGAAGGATTCGCCCCAAACGCTGGATGTGCTCGCGCGTCGAACCCGACCCGGAGAGAACGACGGCGACCGAAGCGTCCGGGATGTTGACGCCCTCGTTCAAGACCTTCGAGGTGGCGAGCGCCAAAACCTCGCCGCGGTTGAAGGCTTCGAGCCACGCGCGCCGCTCCTTCACGCCGGTCTCGTGCGTGATTGAGGGGACGAGGAAGCGCTGCGAGATGCGGTAGACCATCTCGTTCTCGGCGGTGAAGATTAAAACCTTCTCGCGCCGGTGTCGCTGCAAAAGCTCCGAGAGCACGCGCAGCTTCGAGTCCGTGCCCAGAGCGATGCGCTTCGACTCGCGGTAGGCCAGCATCGCTCGCCTTCCTTCCGAAGAGCGCGCGCTCGCCGCGACGAACATCTGCCAGCCGCGCAAGGAACTCAGGCCGATTCCCTTCCCGCGCAGGAAGCTCCGGAAGATGTCGCGCTCGCGCTCGTAGGCCGCGCGCTCTTCCGCGTTCAGCTCGACGCGCAGGCGGACGACCGTGTAATCCGAAAGGTACTCGCCCGCAAGCTCGTGCGTCTCGCGCCGGAAGACGAAGGGGCCGACGAGCCTTTCGAGCAGCGCGTCGCCGCCGTCGGTGCGTTCGGGCGTGGCCGTGAGGCCGAGTCGGAAGGGCGCTATGCTCAGCTCGGCTGCGTAGCGGTGGACGCTTGAAGGCAGGTGGTGGCACTCGTCGAAGATGACGAGTCCGAACCTGTCGCCGAGCCGCTCCATGAAGCGGAAGGCCGAGGCGTAAGTGCTGACGGTGAGCGCGCCCGTCTCGAAGTAGCCGCCGCCGATGAGTCCGACCTCGGCCTGGAAGCACGAGAGCAGAAGGTCGTACCACTGGTTCATCAAGTCGAGCGTCGGCACGACGACCAGAGTTGAGCGCTTCACCTGCTCGATAGCCATCTGCGCGACGAGACTCTTGCCCGCGCCGGTCGGCAGCACGACGACGCCGCGCCGCCCGGCCTTCTTCCATTCCTCGATGGCCTGCACCTGATAAGGTCGCGGCTCGACCAGAAACTTCGTCGGGAAGTCGAAGCGTTGATAAGCCCGCGCGTGGTCTTCGTAAGGAACCTTCTCATGCACCAGCTCTTCGACGACCTGCCGGTACGCCCAGGCCGGCGCGCGCCAGCGCAGCACGCGCTCGTCCCAACGAAACGGCGTCGGCACGCTCGCCTCCGTGCCCGCGCCGCCGAGCAGCAGCGTGCCCGCGTCGAACCTGAGAACGAGCGTGGTCGCGTTCATCGCAGGAGAAGATTACAACAGCCTTGCCATTGTCTTCGAGCGAGTTGGGAGTTGAGAAACGAATTATTCACCGCAGAGGCACAGAGGACGCTGAGGAAGCGCAGAGGGTTATGATAGCTCAACTCTCAGCGCCCCCTCTGCGTGCTGCTGCGCCTCCGCGGTGAATTCAACTGCCGCAAGGCTCAAGATTAATTTAAGCCGCGCGCTTCGCCAGCATGCCTTGCAGCAGCGACAGAACCTCGCGCCTGTCAGCCTCCGTCAAATGCTCGACGCCGTCCGCGCCGTACTTCTTCTTGATCCAGCCTGCGAGCTGCTCCTCGG
>JALZHC010000068.1 GCA_030914105.1 Acidobacteriota bacterium | reverse complement strand
TCGTGCAACTGAGCATTGACGAGACGCAGGCTCCTCCCTTCCACTACGAACTCGCACGCCGCCTCGCGCCCCTGCGCGACGAGGGCGTGCTCGTCGTCGGCAGCGGCAACCTCGTCCACAACCTGCACAGCTACGCCTGGGGCCGCCACGAGACGGGGCCGTTCGACTGGGCCGTGCGCTTCGAGGAGCGCGCGCGCCAGCTTCTGCTCGCCGGCGACGACGCCCCGCTCGTCGCCTACGAGACCATGGGCCGCGACGCGCTGCTCGCCGCGCCCACGCCCGACCACTACCTGCCGCTGCTCTACGTCATCGCGCTGCGCCGCGAAGGCGAGGCCGTGACCTTCCCCGTCGAGGGCGTCGACGGCGGCTCGATCTCGATGCTATCGGTACGCGTCGGCTGAACCTCTTCGAGGCGCGGGCGTCGGCGCGTCCGCGCTAATGTTTGAAGATGAAGGGCGGTAGGCTGACGCGGATGATGCTGCCGTTCGACGACAGCTCGACCTGTCCGAGGTCTGTGACGTTGATGGTGAGCTGTCCCCCGCCTTCGTAGCGGAACTCGCACTCCTCGCCCTGGAAGCCGATGAGCACGCCCCACGTCGCCTTGCTGAAGCCCGCGATCTTTCTCTGGCCGATGTCTAACAGGTTGACGTTGCCCACGCCGGGGATGGTGAACCAGAGGTTGCCCAGGCCGTTGAAGGACGCCTGCTGGCCCTTTTGGACTGCGCCGTTTTGTGAAGCCGAGTGGTACTGCACAGCGTTATGGTATTGGGTCTGTAGATGGAGAGTGTAAGCCATGTTTCACCTCGTCTGTGGAAGGTTTTGTGGTAAGACATCTCGGCCAGGATTCGAGGGCGGGATCTGGAGTCGTTCCGGTCGAACTCCCGCGATATCCTGAGGCGAGGCCGCTGTTTATACCTGAATCGCCGCCCGCGTTCAAGCTTTAAGTTCGGCCCGGCCCCGCGCGGCGGCCCACGTTATAATTTTCGGAAGGGGGCTTTTCGATGAAGACGAACGCACGCGCTTTCTGCCTCTGTCTCCTGCTGCAAGCGGCGCTCGCCGCCGTGGCCTGCGCGCAAGACGCGGCGTCGAACCTGACGTTCGCGGACGGCAGAGACTCTTTCACCGTTCCCTTCGAGCTGGTTGACAACCGCATCTTCGTGGAGGTCTGGCTCGATGGCCGCGGGCCTTTCAAGTTCATCCTCGACACGGGCGGCGATGGCATCATCTCGGAAGAGGCGGCGGCGCGGATAGGCGCGAAGCGCGGCGCGGTGGTCGAGGGGCGCGGCGCGGGCGAGAGCATCGTGCGGGCCTGGCAGACGAGCGTGCGCGAGACGCGCCTCGGCGGACTCGCGCTCAAAGACCAGCCGTTCACGGTCTTCGACTTCTCAGACCTGCGCCACGTCTTCGGCGCGCAAACCTTCGACGGCGTCATCGGCCTCTCGGTCTTCAGCCAGTCGGTCGTGCGCGTTGATTATGAGCGGCTGCAACTCACCTTCACGCGCCCCTCGAAGTTCACTTACAGCGGCGCGGGCCCGCGCGTCCCCTTCGAGCGCGAGCGACTCATCCCCATCATCCGCGGCGAAGTGGACGGCATCGCGGCGCGCTTCGGCCTCGACACGGGCGACCGCTCGGCCTTCACGCTCAAAGGGCCTTTCGTCGAGCAGAATCACCTGCGCGAGCGCTACTCGCCGCGGGTCGAGGCCGTGACCGGCTTCGGCATCGGCGGCCCCATCCGTGCGCAGGTCGTGCGCGTCGGCGTCCTGAAGTTCGGCGGCTTCGAGATCAAAGGGCCGGTCACGCGCCTCTCTTTGCAGAAGGCCGGCGCGTTCGCCGCCGGAGACGTGGCCGGCAACATCGGCGGCGCGATCCTCAAACAGTTCACCGTGACCTTCGACTATACGCGCGGCCAGCTCTTCTTCGAGAAGAACAGCTCGTATGGCCTGCGCGATACCTACGACCGCGCCGGGCTGTGGCTGAGCCGCAGCGCAGACGGGCGTGCCTTCGAGGTCTTTGACGTGGTGGCGCGCGGCCCCGCCGCCGAAGCGGGCCTCAAGGCCGGCGACCGTGTGCTACGCATTGACGGTCGCGGCGTCGAGAGCCTCCCGCTCATCGAGGCGCGCACGGAGTTGAAGGACTCACGCCGCAAGAGCGTCCGCCTCACTGTCGAGGACGGCGCGCGCACGCGCGAGGTCGTCGTCAAACTCAGAGACCTCGTTTAAGAAAGGATAAAGGCCGCAAGGATGAAGGATGAAAGCGCGCTCGCCGCGTCTTTGCTTTCACTTCATCTTTGAACTTGCCCGGCCCTGACAGACGTGAAGTGGCGGCGAGGTCTTGAAACAGCCTGTTAATCCCGGCATGACTAAGCCGAAGCCGGACGCGGCGCGCGCCTTGCGCGTCGTTGACTACGCGCACCTCGTCTATCTCGGCGTGCTCCCGGCGCTCGCCACCTTCTCGCTGCTCTACGCCTACGGCCACGCCGCGCCGCTGCTGCTCTTCCTCGGCGGGACGGCGGCGGTCGGCGTCTACCTCGCGGCCACCTTCAGCTACACGCCGCCGCCGCGCACGCTCGCCGCCGGGCTGCTCCAAATGCTCGACGGCCCCGCGTGGGCGCTCCTCTCAATCGCCATCAAGGACGCGCGCCCGCTCGCCTTCGCCGTCGAAGGCTTCCTGGTTGACGGCACGGCGACGTGGGTCTCCCTGCTCTTGCTCTCGGCGCGCTCGCCGCTCCCCACCCGCGACCAGCGCCGCGCCGCAATCGCCTTCATGCTGGCCGCGCTCGCCGCCACACTCTGGCTGGCCTGGCCCTACCTGCGCGACGCGGCGCACGGACGTTGGGGCGGCGCGGGTCTCTTCCTGCTCGGCCTCGGCGCGCTGCAAGGCGCGTTCACGCGCTACCGTCTCTTCAGCCGCGACCAGGTGCTGCGGCCAGCCGACGCGAGCACTGCCTACCTCGTCCCGCTCATCCTCGCCTGGGTCGCCTCGATGATTCTGGGAAACGTCCTGCACGAACTCGGCCACAGCACGACGTTAGTTCGCTGATGGTTCGCGCACGCCATCGCGCGGCCCGTCACTTTGAGCTATCTCCCCGCGCTCGGCGCGCGCCTGCGTGCGGCGGGACGCGTCTGTTTCGGCTGGCCGATGAGCGGCTCGGTGTGGCCGTCTGCGAGCGCGCGGCCCTGCTCGATGCTTGAGACGGGGACGACGAACTTGGTGCGGCGCGTGACGGCGTCGAGCATCTTCTGCAACGTCTCGTCGTCCACGGCAGAGTCGTTGACGCCGCTCGTCCGCAACTCGTCGCGCAGGCGCGCGACGGTGTTAGTGTGGCGGTCGTAGACGTCTGGGTAGATGTAGAGCGTTCGGCCCTCGACGACGAGAGTGTCGTAGTTGATGTCGAAGCGCAGCGGCGCGTCGAGCGCGACGGCGAGCGTGCGCGTCGAGCGCTTCGCCGCCTCGATGCGCTTGCGCGTGATGGGGAGCGAGCGCGCGGCGACGATCTTCTCGGCGAGGTCGTAGAGGTCTGAGCGAAGCATCCGGACGCAACCGTGCGAGACGAGGTTTCCGAGGTTGCTCGGCCCCGTCGCCTGGTGAATCAGGTAGGCGTCGCCGAGCGGGATTTTCAGCTTGCCGAGCGGGTTGCGCGGGTCGCCCGCCTTGATGACCTCGCCGGGCCGCACGCCCTTGTGCGTGCCGACCCAGTCGCTCGCGGGCGGAATCCACGGCGGGTTCCAGATGATCTCTCGCGCCTCGCGCTCGCCGATGTAGATGGGATAGTCCTTCATCCCGACGCCGACCGTGTAAGACTTCACCTCCCTGCCGTTCTGCCACAGCGTCAGCCGAAACGAAGGCACGTTTAAGGTGAGCTTGATGTCGGGCTGGCCCGGCTCGAACTCCGCGCGCTCGATGTGGCCGCCCGTCAGCTTGTCGGAGCGCTCCGACTCGAAGCGGTCGTAGCGTATGAAGTTTGGCTGCTGCCCTTGCTGCGCCGAACCCGCGCCGACCAAAGCGGCGAGCGCGAGGACGAGTGCGGGCGTCTTTAAAATTCCGCGCGTGAACATGAATGCCCTCCCTCCAAAAAATGAAAGCTCCCGCGCCCGTCGAGAGGGAGAGCGGGCGCGCCGAGTTCTTCGGCTCAACTCGAAAAGGGGATTTCGGGGTCAGTACAGTTATCCAACGAAAGAGTGGCCGCGCGCAAGTCGGCGGGCCGCTCGGTCAGGCGTTTCAGAAGCCGGTGACGCGGAAGTAGAGAAGCGCGGCCCAGGCAACCGATGTCGCCGACGCCGAACTCAGCGATTACCTCTAGCAGGGCTTCTCGTAAAAATATGGGGCGGGACGCGCGTGCGGCGGGAGGACAGACTTTAATCGAAGCGTGAAGTCCGCGGCTTACTGTGAGGGCTTGACCGATTCTTTAGCGCCCTGGAGTTGCAGGAGGCGCCACTCGGAGACTTCGCCCATCGCGAGGCTCTCGACGCGACTGACGAAGTTGTCGAGTGCCGTCTGGTCATCGAGTCCGGCGCGGTAGTGTTCGGAGGCGCGCGCCCTGAACTTGACGAGTTCCCGCTTCAGCGCCTCGGACGTGTGCGCGCGCAGCACCCAATTCTCGCGCCAGCGGTAGACCGCGGCGAGCGCCGCCGCGATGGAGGCCAGCGCGGCCGGGAGCGCCTGCAAAGCCTTCGGCATCTCCGTCCAGAGGATGAGCACGGGCGTCAGCGCGCTGAAAACAATCGTGGCCGTCTGCGACGTGTAATAGAGCCGCCGCGGGATGCGCTTGTTCTTCTCGTACCAGTCAATCATCTTCTGGCAGTCCTCGACCGCCAACTGCCTCCGCGCCCTCACGTCATCTTCCGCCGCACTCATCCCCGCCCCTCCTTCCTCCTCCGCCCGCCGCGCCGCGCTTTTGTCTTGCCTTGCTTCTCCTCATAAGACCAGAACCATGGCAAGTCCTCCGCCGTCAACCCCGGAAACGGCTCGCCCGCCTCAATCAAACCTTCCTTCTGCCCCTCCAGCCACGTATCCTCAAAGGCGGAGCGGAACGAGTCCAGGAACCCCGGCTCTCTCTTAAACACGCCGGTCAGCACCACGTTCGGGTAAGATTTGCGGTCGATGTATTTACCGTCCTGAGTCTTCATGAGGAGGACGGTTCCCTTCTCCATCTCATCGAAAATTTCATCCAGCCTCTCGTCTAAAAAGTTAAAAATGTTAGACCGAGTGCGCGCTTCGGTTTCGCCATCGAAGATAAAAGAGATAAGCGGATGCTGGGCATTAAAGGTCGCTATGTTGAGACCTCCCCCCACGGGATGCACGAGAACAGGCGCGCGACGATTCAGAGGGCTAAGAATCCTTGTGGTGAAACGGTAGTTATAGATGAAACTGGAAGCGTGCTGTGACGGCCCTGCACCTTTTAAGAGACTGTATACGATTCCCGGCGAAGACGAGATTAAAATCCCGCAATCCTGGGAGAAAATTGCCTTGATAATCCCTAACCATTTGTCGCCTGCTTCCTCACTAACATAGAGCAGTGGGAGGGCGGCGTTCATCTCGTCTTCCAGTGCTTGCCGCATCTCACGCCCGAAAGCGGGACCTGACCAGTAGTATTGCCCGGCCACGGCAATGAGCTGTTCATCCTTGAGAGAGCGCCCGAAGCAGTGTGACAACTCCCCGCGCCTAGTAATGCAACGGAGCGGCAGCAAGTCTAAGAATAGCCCTTTTACTTCCTCCCCGGCACTCGCGTGCAGGGGCGACAATACGCTCGACTCTACCAGGTGGTTGATGTATGTCTCATAGCTCTCGACCGGTACTGAGTTACGCTGAGCCTCCAAGTGTGACCGGAAAATTTCGACTGCTTTGTCCTCAACGGCTTGCCTGAGGGTGCTCAAGCGTGCGTCCTGAACAACGCCGCTGCGGTCGGGCGTGAGGATAAGCTTAACTTCTCCCCGCAAATCAATAGACATCTCTGCTGACGTCCAATAGGGGATTAGGTCTAAGATGCGACCGGTATTATATCCAATGGCGAAACCCCGTTGGGCGATGATTCCGTAGCCAAGTCCCTTCGTGATGCCGCCCGTGACGTACACACCTCCCTTGATTCCGGACAGCCTGGGGTCGCCCGAATCTTCGAGCGATATCGGAAAGAATCTTTTAACATCACTGTTTTCTCCGGGCTTAAGGTTGTCCGTCCCTGGCATAAACTCGCCTGCCTTGCGCGGGCGGTACGTGTCGCGGGTTCCGTCGGTTTCGACGACGACCGGGTATTCGATGAACGGCGCGATGCCTGAAATTCTCTGCAAGAGTTCGTCGGATTTAAAGGGATGGCCGGGCTTCAGAAAGAGCTTAATGGTCGTGCCGATGTGGGTGCGGTCGGTGTGGCGCTGGACGAAGTAGTCGTAGGCGGTGGGGATTTCGATGCGGACGGGCGGCTGGGGGTTGAGCGGGTCGTCCGGGTGGCGGCGGCTCTCGACCTCGCAGGCGTGGGCGACCATGAAGACGGAGAGGATGCCGATGCCGAACTCGCTGACGGGGTCGATGTCGAGCTGGCGGGCACGGAACTCAGCCGAGCGGTAGTAGCTGCGGCCAACCTGCATGAAGTAGTTCTTGACGATGTGCTCGTCCATGCCGACGCCGTTGTCCTCGACGACGAGCGTGTCGCCTTCCAGTTTGACGGCGATGTGCGGCTCGAAAGGCTCGCCGTCGCGCTCGCAGAGCGCCTGGCGCAGGCGCACGGCGTCCACGGAGTTTTGCAGCAGCTCGCGTAGCGCGACGACGGGGCTGCCGTAGAGGCGCTCGCCCATCAGGAGGTTGAGGACGCGCTGGTAGTCTATGTTGAACTTGAGGTCGGAGTAGATGTAGGTGCCGTCCGAGCGCACGCGGTCTTTCGTGACCGGCTCGGTGAGGTCGAAGCGGTAGACCCCGGAGAGCTCGTCGCGGTAGCTCGAAGCCAGGAGCACGCTGTCCTGCCGCTCGACCTCGATCCAGTCGAGGAACTCGCGCAGGGCGCGCTCGTAGACCGGGTGCGTGCACTCGGCCTCGAAGCGTATGCGTTCGGGCGTGATCTCCCAGCCGATGACAGAGCGGTGCTTGTGCCACTCGCGCACGCTCGTCGGGTCTTTCGGGTTAATGAAGTCGAGCAGAACCTTCGGCGTGCGCTCCGGGTCGAGGTCGAGTATGTCGGCGAGGCGGAGCACGAGCGAGAGGTACTGGACGTTGACTCTCAGGTTGCGCACGAGCGCGTCGCGCGGCCACGTCTTCGTATCGCGCAGGCGGCTGACCGGCAGCTCGTGGCTGTCGCACACGGTGCGCACCCACCTCGAATAGGGCGTCCCCTGCCAAGAGATCGCCAGCGCGCTCTCCTCCTCGCCGCTCAAGGTCTCCTCGATGAAGCGCGCCGAGCGCCGGACGTGTGTGCGGCGCAGGTACTCCGTGAAGACCTGATCTTCGACGGCAGTCGCCGCGCGGTGGTCGCCCTCCTCCTTGAGCCGCTGGAGGCGCAGCGAGCGCGTCTCGTCGGCGGCGAGCTGGCGCGCGAACTCCGCGTCGCCCCGCACGGCTTCCTCGCGCTCGTCCGTGGAGCAGGTCATGCCGAGGTCGTGGAGGTAGGCGGCATAGATGAGGATTGATAACTCGACGACGTTCAGGCGCGCAAGCGTGTCCGCTGGGAGGAACTGCGCCATCAGTGCGACGACCTTCGCGCCGTGGTTCGGGTCGTGCAGCGTGAACTCCGGCATCTTCTCCGGCACGCGCTCCAGCAGCGGGGCGACGTGGCCGACGACCGCCCTCACGCGCTCGGATATCTCGTGGCCCGTGCGGGTCTCGTCCTCACGCGTCTGAAGGGTCTCGAACAAGACAGTCCGTTCGAGTCGTTCGAGTGCGTCTTTCGCCATACGTCCGACTCCTTTTGCCGCTTGGGCGTGTGAAGGAAGGAGGCCCGCCCTTAATTGTCTCAAGAGCCTTAATCTCAGAAGACTGTCGGTGCAGTCGAGGAATTGTGCCCGGACGACACAGGACTTTCGTTCCGTGAGACCGAGGTGCAAAAGCGCGCAGACGCTTGAATTATACGTGAATCCCACCCACGCGCAATGTTTTTATCCGCGCGGTCAGAAGCCGATGACGCGGAAGTAGAGGAGCGCGGCCTGGACGATGCCGATGAAGAAGCCGATGACAAGGCCGAACAGCTCGATGGTTCGGAGGTGGTGCTTGGCGACCGAGAGCACGAGGTCTTCGAGCTTGGTGATGGGGTAGCCCGCAACCTTCTCTTGCACTATCCGACCGATGTCGAACTCGGCGATGGCCGCGGGCAGGCGCTCGCGCGCCGCCGCCTCGATGCGTTCGGCGAGCGTCGCGGCGGCCCGCCTGACCTTCTCTTCGGGGACGAGGTCGCCGACGCGCCCGATGGGCATGACCAGAAGCTTCTCGACCTGCGAGGCCAGAATCGCGTTGATGGTCTGCGCCGTCTCTTCGCGCGAAAGGACGTTCATCAGGCCGCGCGAGAGGAAGCGCTTGAGCTGCTCCGCCGAGTCCGGGCGCGCGTGTTCGAGGAGCGCGCGCAGAGAGTGCGGCCTGAGGCGCTGGAGCGCGTCGGTCGCGTAGGCCGAGACCGAGGTTGAAAGCTCCGGGCTGCGCGCGACGGCGAGGATGCGCCCGGCGATCTGATCTTTAATCAACTCCAGCTTGTCGGCGGGGACGTTGCCGACCAGCTCGTTGAAGGGGCGCGCGAGCACGCCGTCGATCGTCGAGTTGAGGAAGTCTTCGGCCTGCCGCTCGAAGGCTTCGCCCGAAAGGTATTCGCCGACGCGCTTCGGCAGGGTCTTGTTGACGAGGTCGTCAACTTCGTGGTGGATGCGCTCGCGCGAGATGAAGATTTTTTTGAAGAAGGAGAGCTGCTGGTAGTAGTCGTCAACCTCGCGCTTGATGAGCGCGCCGATCTGCTTGCGTGTGCCCTTGTTCGTCGCAATCTCGGTGAGGTGCTGAACGACGGGCGGCACCTGGCTGTCAACGCGCTCCTTGAGGACGGCGACCGTTTCGGGCGTGAACATCTCGGCGAGCGTGGCGCGGCTCGCGGCCAGCTCGTCCACGCGCTCGGAGACGAACTCTCTGACCTTCGACTCGAACCCGCGTTCGGTGACGACGCCGCGGAAGCGGTTCTCGACGAAGCCGAGCGCCTGCTCGAACGTCTCCGCGCCGACGGCCTCGCCCAGACGCTGCGATAGAATCTCGTCCGTCCGACGGTCTATGAAGCGCGTGACGGCCTCGGCTGTCTCCTCGCTCTTGAGGACTCCGGCGATGTGCTCGGCGATCTTCAGTTGCAGCGCCGAGAGCGCGTCGAGGATGGGCGCGCGCACCTGTCGCGGGACGGCGTCGAGGAAGGTCGCGTAAGTTTTGTCGAGCAGCTCATCGGTGTAAGCGCCGACGAAGCCCTCGACCTTGCGGCGGAAGAAGCCGGTCTCAAACAGCGCGTGCACGACCGTCTCCTGCGAGACCAGCTCGTTGCCGACGGCGTTGCCGATGGTCTGCGCGAGGCGGTCGCGGTGGCGCGGGATCATGCCCTGCGGCCAGATTGTGAGGCCGAGAACTTTCACGGGCCGGTGCGGACGGAAGAGCATCCGCACGGCCAGCCACGCCGCCCCGTAGCCGTGGATGGTGGCGACGGAGACGATCAGCAGCAGCTCGAACCACTTGCTGTGGATGACGCTCGTAAACACTGCGGCGGCGAGCACTCCCGGCGCGCTGCGAAGCTGTGCAAGGGGGACAGGGACGATGCTAAACGGACGAGACGGATAGAGTCAATGAGGGTTTGTCGGGACGGCGCTCAGACGCTCCCGCGTCTTCGCTCTGCCCCCGGCTACCACATGACGCCCCTTCGGGGCTTCACGCCGCGCCGGTTCACTGACCGGCGAATCGCTCGCGTGTGGCTGGAGCAGGTCTGCGAGCGCGCCCTCAAGGTTCGTGTAGATGAACTTGAAGCCCTGCTCGACGAGGCGGTCGGGGATGCAGCGTCGGCCCGTGAGCGCAAGCTCGGCTTCCGTCCTCAGGAAGAAAGAGCCGAGGCGCACGAGCCAGGCGGGCACGCGCGGACTCCAGGGCCGCTTCAGCGCGCAGCGCAGCTCGCACATGAACTCGGCGTTCGTCACGGGCGCGGGCCCCGTCGCGTTGAAGACGCCGCGCACGTCTTCGCGCTCGACCGACCACAGGACGATGCGGCAGAAGTCGCGGACGTGCAGCCAGCTTATGTACTGCCGGCCCGCGCCGATGGTGCCGCCGAGGTAAAGCCTGGCGAGGCGCGCCAGCGTCGGGAGCGCGCCGCCGTCGCGGCCC
>JALZHC010000500.1 GCA_030914105.1 Acidobacteriota bacterium | reverse complement strand
GCCTGCTCGTCTCCACGCACGTCTTCCTTGAGACGATTCATTACGGTGCCTGGCTCGTGCTGATACCTCTCGTCGGCCTCGGCTCGAAGCCCTGGCGGGTGGAGCGGATTCCGCTGGCGGCTGTGCGCGACGGCTGGCCGCGTCTGGTGCGCGCGGCGCTCATCTTTTCGGCGCTCGTCGCGCTCGCGCTCTGGGTCTCGTTCGCCGCCGACTACGCGACGACGCGCGACCTCTACTTCACCTTCGCGATGGCACACGTCCTCGCCGAAGCGCCTTTCCTCATACGCCTGCTTTGAAGCCCTCCCGAAGCGCGAGCCGGACGCTTCCGCTTGACGCCCGCGGGAGAATGTCTGTGCCACCTGTCGGCGACTTGCTGCGGCGGCGTCGCGCGGGCCGGGCCGTTTTATTTATGCCGCGGCTGGTCTTGCGTTTGCTACGGAACCTTGCCGACAATCCGAACGCGAAAGGGTGGGAAGATATGTTGAACTGTTTTTGTACGACCTTGGCCGTCGTTCTTTTGACTGTCGGCAGCGCCGCGCGCGCCGCCTCGCCGCTCAGAGCCGACGAGCAGGAGGTTACGGAGGCTGAGAACCGGGAGGCGCGCGAGGTCGTCATACAGTTCACCGCGCGGTTCGCGGAGACGAGAGACCTGACGAACGCCGTCAACGAACTCTACGTGAGTGATTTTATCGAGCGATACAAAAAGTCGCGGGCGAAAGATGCCGACCCGTCACTCAGCTCTAAATCATCCGAACGCTACTTCGCGCCCGGACTCGATTACGACACACGCCTGCTCGCCGAGGCGGGGGCCGAAGATTGGCGGCGCTTCTACATCGCGGCGAACAATTTTCTGCTCGTCGGGCTGGTCGCCTTCATGAAACAGGCCCGCGACGACGCAGAGGCTCCGAACGTCAAACCCGCAGACGTGTATCCTCCGAGCGTCATCGAGATGCTCGACAAAAATCCGAACCTGTCGAACTTTATCGTGAGGAAGAGCCGGCCCAGGCCCGTCGGCACTTTGGGAGAGATGCGCAGCGCCACGAACACGCTGGAGCGGGCCGTCGCCATCATGCGGCAGGCGCAGCCGGGGAAGCCCTTCAGCGCCGATGACAAGGATTGGGTCGAGGCGACGAAGATGATGAGGGAGGATAAGTTCTTCAAGCCGGAGGTCGCCGTCACGGACGAGGAATTTTTCGGCTTCCCGAAAGGCACGCGGATACTGACTGTGAAGACGCCGCTCGGCTTGTATTTAATGCTGGCGAGAGATAATAACAGGCTGAAGATTTTCTGGACTGAGATCATCGCCGACTAACCTTCGGGAGCTATTCGACCTGAGTGCGCGGCGAACGAAGGGTTGAATGCGCGACCGAGGAAGGATTGAATGCGCGACCGCGGAAGCGCGTCCCTCATGCTCGGCGGTTGGGCGCGCGGATTCTTGTGTCGAGGCTGAGAAGAATGCTGTGGAGGCTCGCGGCGTCGCTCCGACGCGGCGGCGCGGCGCGTGGGTTTCGCTTGCCGCATGGGTCTCGCCTGCCGCTTGAGTTTCGCCTGCCGCGTGCGTCTGTCGCCGCGGCGGCGCGCTGGCTGCTCGCGGCGGCGGCCTTAACGCTTCTCTTCTCCGCCGCACGGGGCTTCGACATGCCGCGCGAGCCGACCTTCCAATCTCCCGAAGCGACCTACACGACCTCTCGGCCCGTAGACCTCTGGCTCTTCCTCCCTTTCGGCTACCTGCTCAGCGTCGCCGTCGAGACGCCGGTGCTGCTCGCCGGATTGAGCAAGCGTCTGAGCTTCCGCCGGCGACTCTTCGCGGGCCTCTGGCTCACGGCCTGCACTTACCCCATCGTCGTGCTCGTGCTGCCCCGCCTCTTCTCCACGCTTCCGCGCTCGGCCTACCTGCTCGCCGCAGAGACCTTCGCGCCCGTCGCCGAGTGCCTGCTCTTCTGGCTCGCCTTCCGCGGGCGCGCGGGCGCGAGCGCAGGCGATTGGGCGCGCGACTTCGCCGTCATCGTCCTCGCCAACCTTCTTTCGTTCGGCGCGGGCGAAGTCCTGAACGCGAACCGTTGGTTCGGCCTGTTCTGAAATTTATCGGTCTGTTCTGAAATTCAGGTGACGACCGTCGGCTCGTCTGTGCCGAAGCGCTCGCGCAAGCGGAGGAGGCCGCGCGTGGCGCGCGTGAGCGGGGCGAGTATCTCTTCGATGTCGCCCGCGCCGCCGTCGTCGCGGAACTGTTCGAGGTAGATGCGCAAGGTCGCGCCCGCCGTTCCCGTCCCCGACAGACGCAGGACGACGCGCGAGCCGTCTTCGAGGAAGATGCGGATACCCTGTTGCGAAGAGATGCTTCCGTCAACCGGGTCTGTGTAACTGAAGTCGTCGGCGCGCGCGATGCGACTCTGGCCGAGCGTTGTGCCGGCGAGCGAGTCGAGGCCCGCGCGCAGAGAGCCGATCATGTCGGCTGCCGCCGCCGCGTCCAATCCCTCGTAGTCGTGGCGCTGGTAGTAGCTGCGCCCGAACTCGCGCCAGTGTTCGCGGACGATTTCGGCGACCGACTTGCCCGTCGCCGCGAGAATCGAGAGCCAGGTAAGCACGGCCCATAGTCCGTCCTTCTCGCGCACGTGATTCGAGCCTGTGCCGAAGCTCTCCTCGCCGCAGATCGTGACCAGCCCCGCATCCATCAGGTTGCCGAAAAACTTCCAGCCCGTCGGCGTCTCGAAGCAGCGAATCCCTAACTTCTCGGCGACGCGGTCCACGGCCGTGCTCGTCGGCATCGAGCGCGCGACGCCCGCGAGTCCTTCACGATAACCTGGGACGCAGGCGCGCGCGTGCTCGGCGATGACGGCCAGAGAGTCGCCGGGCGTGACGAAGAAGTCGCGGCCTAAGATTAGATTGCGGTCGCCGTCGCCGTCGCAGGCCGCGCCGAAGTCGGGCGCTTGCGTGCCGCTCATGCGCGCGACGAGTTCGGAGGCGTGGACGAGATTCGGGTCGGGGTGGTGTCCGCCGAAGTCTGGAAGCGGCTCGCCGTTGATGACCGTGCCGGCCTGCGCGCCGAGTCTCTCTTCGATGATGTGGCGCGCGTAGGGGCCTGTGACGGCGCTCATCGCGTCGAAGGTCATGCGGAAGCCGCGTGCGAAGAGCGTGCGCAGCTGCTCGAAGTCGAAGAGGTCTTCCATGACCGCCGTGTAGTCTTCGAGCGGGTCGATGACTGTGACCTCGGCGTCGCCGACGCGCGTCGTACCAACGCGTTCGAGGTCGAGCGCGGGCACGTCGAGCGTTCGGTACTCGGTGATCGTCTGCGTCTCGGCGTAGATACGCTCGGTGACTGATTCCGGCGCAGGGCCGCCGCTCTGCGTGTTGTACTTGATGCCGAAGTCCTCTTCGATGCCGCCGGGGTTGTGGCTGGCGGAGAGAACGAGTCCGCCGAAGGCCCGGCGGCGACGGATGACGGCGGAGACGGCGGGCGTCGAGAGTATGCCGCCGCGACCGACGAGCAGGTGCCGGAAGCCGTTGGCGGCGACCATGCGGATGATGGTCTGGATAGCCTCGCGGTTGTAGAAGCGACCGTCGCCGCCGACGACGAGCGCGGCCTGGCGGAAGTCGCCGCCCGCGTCTGCGCGCACAGAGTTAAAGACCGACTGGACGAAGTTCTCAAGGTAGCCGGGCTGCATGAAGACGCGCGTCTTCTTGCGCAGGCCCGAAGTGCCCGGTCGCTGCCCCTCGAACGGCTTCGTCGGAATCGCCCGCACGCTTCCCTCTCGCATCGGAGTCAAGGCTCGTCCCCCTCGTTCTGTGACTGAATTTTGTTGTGGGGACAGTTTATGCCGTTCTTCGCCGGGAGGCAAAACGGGCTGAGGATTACAGTAGCGCGAGCGGTACCGAGCGGGTACGAGCTTCGATGCAGGATTGCCTCGCGGAACGCCTACCCGCTACCGCTCGCGGTACTTTAGTCGCGCCCTCCGCGGTTAACTTCTCACTTAAAGCTGAGGAAGGC
>JALZHC010000499.1 GCA_030914105.1 Acidobacteriota bacterium | reverse complement strand
GTCCTGCTCCGGGCGCGTGGCTGCGGCTCGCGCCGACGCCCGCGCGGGCCTTCATCATCCTCCTTCTGCTCGCCTCCTTCGTTCAGGTCGCGCGCGCCTCCGGCTACGTCCTGCGTTACGAGTGGGGGATGCGCCCCACGTTCTTCGAGGACGCGCGCGGCTACAAGGCCGAGGCCCGCTTCATTCTGCGCGACTACGACCTGAAGAAGTTCCTCGACTTCGCAGACCGCGAGCAGCTCGCGGGCGTCGGCGCGTGGGTCGAGAGCGGCCCGCTCACCAGCGGCTTCGAGTCGCTGCTCGCGCCCGACGCGCCGATCCTGTGCGCCTACATCCCAGACTATTTCTACGGCGACGCGGGCCGGGAGCGCTTCGAACGCGCGCTTCAGGAGTCGGCGGGCAGGCAGTTCGCCGCGCTCTGTCTCGAAGGCGACCTGGAGCGCTGTGGCGGCGCGGCGGCGGCGCGCGGACTTGAGATTGTCGAAAGAACTCCGGTAAAAATGTTAGTCTATTCGCGACGGACTTACCTCGGAATGTATCTGCTGAGACTGCGCGCGCGGGGCGGCCTGGCCGCCGCCGTGACGGACGGCCACGACCCGCCGCGCGTCGCGCAAGACTAGGGAGAGACGCACACGATGATGAAGCTCAAAGAGGCAGCCCGCGCGCTGGCCTTCGCCTGCGCCCTCGCGGCTGCGGGCTGCGGCGGCGAACAGCCGCGCAGCTCCGCGGGCGGCACGCAGCCCGCGCCCACGCAGGCTGCGGCGCAGACCCAAACGCAGAGCACACGGATAACTTCCCCGCTCCCCGACAACGCCTTCAAGGCTTCGCTCGCGCCGTCCGAGCCGCCCTCGAAGATGCGCGCGGGCGAGAAGCAGGTCGTGACGGTGCACGTCAAAAACGTGAGCCAGGCGGCGTGGCCCGCCGACGGCGCGCCCGACGGCAAGTTCGCCATCACGTTGCGCGACCGCTGGCTGAGCGCCGACGGCGGCAAGGTCGTCAACGACCTCGACGGCGGCGCGAGCCTGCCGCACGACGTTGCGCCCGGCGGCGAGGTTGACATGCCTTTGCGCATCACCGCGCCGAAAGAGAAGGGCGACTACGTGCTTGAGTTCGACATGGTGCAGGAGCAGGTCAACTTCTTCCGCGATAAAGGCTCGACCCCCGCGCGCGTCAACGTGCACGTCGAGTGACGGCACGCCGAGTGTCTGCGCGTCGAGTGACCGCGCGCCGAGTGTCTACTGCGCACGTCCCCTTCGCGGGGTCGTCTTCAGGTGAACGTCTTTGAGGCTCGCATACTTCAGCCCGCTCACGCCGCAGCGGTCGGGGATAGCCGACTACAGCGAGGAGCTTCTGCCGCACCTCTGTGAGGGCGCGGAAATCACACTCTTCGTTGACGGCTTCGAGCCGGCGAGCGGCGACCTGCGCGCGCGCTTTCCCCTGCGAGACTTCCGCCGCGACCCTTCGGCCCTTCGTTCGCTCGCGGACTTCGACGCAGTCGTCTATCACGTCGGCAACGACCACCGCTACCACGCAGGCATACTCGAAGTCGCACGCGCGCACCCCGGCGTCGTCGTCCTCCACGACTTCGCTCTGCAAGACTACTTTCTGGGTCTCGCGCGCGAGCGCGGCGACCTGCGCCTCTACCTCGAAGAGGTCGCGGCCTGTCACGGCGAAGAGGCGCGGCGCGAGGCCGCCGACGCGCTCGCACGCGGCGGCACGCCGTCAATCGTCGCGCGCCCCGTCGAGTTTCCCTTGAACTGCCGCGTCGCGCAAACAGCCGAGGGCCTCGTCGTCCACTCCGAGTGGAGCCGCGCGCGTCTCTCGCAGATAGCGCCCGGCGTTCCCGTTGCGCACATACAGATGCCCGTGCGCCCGCCCGCCGCGAAGCGCCGCGGCGACGACGGCGACGACGGCGATGACGGCGAAGTACGCATCGCAAACTTCGGCCTCATCACGCCCGGCAAGGGCATCGAGCGGGCGCTTCGCGCTCTCTCCGCGCTCAAAGAGACGCACCGCTTCCGTTACACGCTCGTCGGCGACCCGAACCCTTTCTACGACGTGCGCGAGCTAGTCCGCCGCTACGGGATGGAGGGCCGCGTCGAGATCACGGGCCACGTCGCGTTGGAAGAGTTTGAGCGGCAGATCGCCGAGACGGACATCGCGCTCAACCTGCGCGAGCGCACCGTCGGCGAAACCTCCGCAAGCCTCTGCCGCATCATGGCCGCAGGCGTCTGCTCGGTCGTCGCGGACGTGGGCTGGTATTCGGAGCTGCCCGGCGACGCGGTCGTCAAAGTCCCGCTCGGCGCGCACGC
The DNA here is from genome assembly GCA_030914105.1 of Acidobacteriota bacterium. Taxonomy (GTDB): domain Bacteria; phylum Acidobacteriota; class Blastocatellia; order Pyrinomonadales; family Pyrinomonadaceae; genus QHXN01. The sequence goes on along the minus strand of JALZHC010000499.1, from coordinate 1,680 downwards.
GGACGCGCTGCTCGCGGCCTACCTCGAACGCCTCATCGAGGACGCGCCCCTTCGCCGCCGCGTCGGCGAGAACGCGCGCTGCTACGCGCTCGCGACGCACTCGCTTGAGCGCAGCGCCGCCGACTACCTCGCCTTCATCCGAGAGGTCATCGCGCGACGCCCGCGCCGACGCCTCGTCTCAACGGTCTCGAACGAGCTGGCGCTGCTCGGCGTCAAAGAGACGGACGAGGAGCTTCTGCGCGGCGTCGCCGCAGACCTCGCCGCGCTCGCGCCCGCGCGACTGTTCGAGAACGGTAACGCCGCGCGGGGCGGCGACTCCGCCTCTTCGCCCGACGCGCGCGCGGGCGGCAACGGCGCAGGGCGACAGAACGGCGCGAAGGACGAGGCCGCCCCGACTGCACCGACGACTCGTCCGCCGACAACGCCAGCCGGTCGGCTTCCGAAGATCGAGGGCGTTGACTACAAGCGCGCGGCGGTCGAGTACCTGAGCCGGCTCTCCGAGGAGCGACGCCACCACCTGCGCACGAAGCCCTTCTACAACCTCGCCAACCGGCCCGACAGGTACAAGGGCGAAGGCATGGACGAGGACATGCGCCGGCACTTCTGCGACTTCGCCAACATGGCCGTCGCGCTGGCGCTCCCCGCCGGCAGCCGCATCCTCGACGTGGGCTGCGGCTCCGGCTGGCTGAGCGAATACTTCGCGCGCCTCGGCTACGAGGTGCGCGGCATAGACATCAGCCCCGACCTCGTCGAGATGTCGCGCGAGCGCGTCGCGCGCGTCCCCTACGGCGTCGATCACGAGACCGGCTTGCGCTGCACCTTCCAGGTTCACGACATCGAGCGCGCGCCGCTCGCGGAGAAGTTTGACGCAGTTATCTGCTACGACGCGCTCCACCACTTCGAGGACGAGCGCGCCGTCGTCCGCAACCTCGCCGCGATGCTGCCCGTGGGCGGCCAGCTCTTCATCCTCGAAGGCGAGCGCCCGCCCGCAGGCTCGCGGAGTGAAGAAGAGCTGCGCGCCGTCATGCGCGAGTTCCGCACGCTCGAATCGCCCTTCGATGTCGGGTATCTGCGCGCGCTGCTCGACGCGAACGGCCTCGCCGTCGTCGGCGACTACGTCTCGGTCAACGGCCTCTTCGAGCGCGAGGCGCTCGAAGGCGACCGCCTACCCTTGCGCAAGCTCGCAACCAACTACCACTACCTCACCTGCAAGAAAGTCTCGGAGGGCGCACCGGCCTCGACCGTGCCCGACAGCCGACGGCCCGGCACGCTTGCCGCGCGCTTCCGTCTACTCGCGCCCGCGCCGCCGAGGCTCGCGCACGGCGAGTTGCTCGTGCTCTCGCTCGCCGTCGAGAACACGGGTGATACGCTCTGGCTCACCGGCCAGACCGTGCGCGCCGGCGTTGTCATGCCCGCCGTCCGGGTCTTCGACGAAGCGGGCGCGCTCGTCAGCGAGTTCCACGGCGAGCCTCTGCTGCCGCGCGCCGTTGCGCCCGGCGAGACGATCAAACTAAAGATCGAGTACGCCGCGCCGCTCCGTGCCGGCGCGTACACGCTCAAAGTTGACCTCGTTGACCAGCACGTCTGCTGGTTCGAGCAGCGCGGCTCCGAGCCGCTCACGGTTCGCTTCGATGTCGCCTGAAGGATGATGACGAGGGAAGAAATCCTTTCGGAGCTTGC
>JALZHC010000498.1 GCA_030914105.1 Acidobacteriota bacterium | reverse complement strand
CGCGGACTCTGACCTGAGTCCGCGGCCTCTTCATTTTGCCCGCGCGCCTCGCGCCGCGGTGGTCAGGTCTCGACGACGCGCGTCGAAAGCCCGACCAGGCCACCCGAAGGGCCGCGCCCAACCACGTAGACGGGCATGTTAATAGTGCCCACGCGAAAGACACGTAAGTCCGACAAGTTCTCTTCGAGCAGCCGCAGCAACGCTTGAAATCTGCGCGCCGCGGCCAGTTCCGCCCCGCCCTTCCACGCCGGCTCGGCGGCGGCGGCGCGGAAGAACTCGGCGGCGCTCAGCGCCTCGACCGGGGCCGCCGGGTCGTGCCCCGTCAGGCCGCGCAGGAACTCCGGCGTCAACGAGGCGACGCCCTCCCACTTGAACACCTCGAAGGGGTAGTCCGACTCGCTCATGAAAGACAGCCCGCGCGTCGCCTCCTCCAACTCCTCGATCAGCCGTTCGTCGGTCTTCATGATTTTCGTGCGCTGCCTTCGGCCAGTCCGCCCCCCGCGGGGCGAGAGGCGGACTGCCCCCCGCGCCTTTGCGCGGCCTTACTGGTTGTCCACCGTCGCCTCGATGACGCTCTGGATGCTGACGGGGACGTTCGAGAAGAAGTCGTAGCCGGTGAGCGCCTCCACCTGGTCAACGCTCACGCGATAGATGCGCCAGTCGTTGGCGCGTATGCCCTGCGTGTTCGGCATGATGACGGCGATGGTGCGCGTCGAAGTCGTGACGCGCGACACGTCGTTGGTGCCGACGGGTAAGACCATGATGACCTTCCAGGTCTGCGAAGGGACGGCGACGTGGCCGTTGGCGATGGTCGTGGTCGTCCCGCCGTTCGAGCCGGTGCCGCCCGAACCCGAACCGCCCGCGATGATGTACAACTCGTCGCCGGAGCTGACGAGCGTGCGGCAGTAAGATTCGAGCGCCTCCCAGGGCCCCTGATTGTTGTCGGGAGCCTGCGGCATCATGTTCGTCATCAGGAACGTGGCCGAGTTGTCGGCGACCGTGTTGGTGCGGTCGCCCGAAGGGCAGTGGTGGCCGCGGTCAAAGCCCGACCCGGAGTAGTCCGTGCCCTGCACCTGATACCAGCCCGCGGGCAGTGTGGTGTCGTTGCGGAAGTCGTCCTGCCGCGGCGTGCTGCCGAGCCACGTCGAATCCAGGTGCCAGCTCACCCAGTTGGGCCGACCCTTGTCGCGGTTGTAGGAGACGGCGTACTGCGGCTTGTCGAGCAGGTAGTTGGCGGGCTGGTTCACGTCCACCGTCGCGTTCGAGGGATTGCCCATCGTCAGGTGCTCGCTCGCCGGGGGCTGCGAGGCGTAGGGGTTGACGGTGACGTTGTCGATGTTGATGCGGTTGGTGCCGCCGCTCACCTTGCGAATCGAGAGGCGGACGGCGACCGCCGAGTTGACGTTGAAGGAGGCCGTCTGGAGCGTCGTCGAAGTCGTGCTGACGGTCGAGCCGACCTTGGAGTAGCTCGTGCCGCCGTTAGTCGAGACCCAAAGCTCCCAGGACGACGCGCCGTCGGAGCTGAAGACGGCGTGCTGGATGGTGACGGTTCCGGCGTTCGGAAAGTCGAAGTCGGTGCTGATCGCGCCGACGTTGCGGATGCGTGCGGAGGCCGCGCCGGTCTTGCGGTCGGTCGAGAGGTTGCCGATGAGCGCGTCGTCGAAGTACCACCAGCCGGTCGAGAGGAAAACGTCGGCGGCGGCGTAAGCGGTCTTCGAGCCACTCTCGAAGCCCTCGGTCGTGGCCTGCGCCCCGGCCCTGAACGGCAGCAGCGAGAACGCGGCGAACAGCGCGAGTGCGCAGGCGAGCGCGGCGCGGGTGCGGAACTTTCTCATCAAAAGTCTCCTTCTGTGGTTTGGGAACGGGAAAGGCGTGCGCGCCCGATTGCTGGCAGGCCGGGCACACATAGAGGTCTGCGAAGAGTTAGTGCGTGGCCGCAGGGGCGCACGCCGTCTCTGCAACCGCGCGGACTCAGAAACTGAGGAGGGTGAAACTGCGGGGCGAAGCGGGTGTCACTGTATCCCGTGTCGGGGAAGCCTTCAAGTTTTTTTTAGCTGTTTCGGGAAAGGACGGAAGCCCCGCTCATCGCCGGGCTTTCGGCCTCCTACTTACCACTGCTGGCTGGTCGCGGTGCTGTGGCGCGTGATGTTGCGGCCGTTGTCGTGCATGTGCGCGTAGGCCGACTGGACGGCGACGCGGCCCGGCCCGAAGAGTCGCAGCCAGAGGTAGCGCTGGCCCCAGGAGCGCCAGGAGCGCACCGTCCCCGAAGGGTGCTCGAAGTGGAGCTGCATCTGGACGGAGGGGTCTTTGAAGAGGAGCGCGGTCGGCTTGACGAGTATGGTCTGCCCCTGCGCGAGGTGGCGCGTGAAGACGTTGCCGGCGGCGTGCAGAAGGAGCAAGCCGGGCGACTGCGGCGCGTAGAAGCGATCCATGAAGGCTCCGAGCGGGTAGTGCGTCTCGGTCTCGTCGCCGTTGCGCGTGTTGAACCAGATGCCGGTCGAGAACCAGTCGTAGGTGATGTTCAGCGTCGCCACCATGAAGATGTGCTCGCGCACGTCGACGCCCTGGCCGGGCTGGAGCGGGAGCGCGATGACCTCGCCCGCCGCGTCCTGCGAAAAGGCGATGTGGCCGGGGCCGACGGCCTGCGTCATGATGAGGGGGAGGCCAGCGAACAGGCGCTTCCACGCCCCCTTCAAAGGCATCCGCGTGATCTGCACCTGCGGCTCTTTCCAGAGCAGGACGTGGTGCGAGAAGTATACGCCGTCCGAGGGCGCGAGGTTGAAGTCGGCGACGGGGACATAGGTGCCTTCGATCTGGCAGTGTGAGTTGCCGAACTGAAGCTTCGCCATGTCGCGCCTGCCCGGAAGCTCAGTCCAGCCGGATTCGGTCACGACATCGGCCACGTCAATCGTCGCCCCGCACGCGGGGCAGCTCAACTGCGTGCCGTCCGTGACGAGGCCGCACCAGGGGCACTTGTGCGTGCGCGTCGGCTGATTGCTCGCGTGGCCACCGAAGGTCATTGGTCAATTCTCCTTGAAGAGCAGAAGGCAGTAGGCAGAAGGCAGAAGGCAGTGGGTTGAGCGGCGGCGGACGTTGCCGCGCTCTTCAGGCTGCTCTCTGCCGCCTGCCTTCTTCATCTTCTTAGTCCGTGTGATGGTGGACGTACATTGACTGGATGCCGACTCTGCCCGGCCCGGTCATGCGCGCGAGGTTCATCCCCGTGCCGCCGAAGAAGCCGGTCGTCAACTGCTGCGTCTCGACGTTCATCGTCACCGAAGAATCTTTGTAGAGGAACGCGCCCGGCTCGATCATGATGCTCTCGCCCGGCTGCAACACGCGCTCGAACACGTCGCCGTAGCCGTGCAGCAGGAGGAGTCCGGGCTGCTGGCCCGTGACGAAGCGATCCATGAACATGCCCTGCCCGCCGAAGAGGATGTTGCGAAGGCCCTTGATGCGGACGTAAGAATAGGAGATGTGGTGCGAGGCGAGGAGGAAGGCGTGCTCGCGCACGTCCAACTCCATGCCGGGATGAAGCGGCATGACGACCAGCTCGCCCGTCGCGTCGCGCGAGAAGGCGATGCGGCCCGGCCCGTAGGCGAGGCTGATGATGAAGGGCATCCCTGCGAGCGCGCGCTTGATGCCGCCCTGAAGTGGCATCACTCCCATCGGCGTGCGGTCGTCCTTCCAGAGCATGACGTGGTGCTCGAAGTAGACGGCGTCCCCTTGGGCGAGGTTCAGCTCGGCGACGGGGACGATCTCGCCCTCGACCTGGCAGGTGCTTGAGCCGAAGTGAATCTCCGTCATGTCCTTAATGCGCGGAGCCTCGCGCCAGCCCGACTCGCTCACGAGGTTCTTGATGTCCAGAGGCGCGCCGCACGCGCGACACGAGAGCGCCGTCTTCTCGTTCATCGCCTGACACCAGTCGCAGCGTATGCGCTCTAAAGGGTTAGCCGCCGGGGCGTTCGCGACGTGCGGCGCTTCGACGCGGTG
>JALZHC010000497.1 GCA_030914105.1 Acidobacteriota bacterium | reverse complement strand
ACGCTCGACTCTTCTCTGCTGAGTCTGCCGGAGATTAACGACTACCTCGTCGTTGCGCGCTGCTACAGCGACCCGAAGTCCGTCTTCTACTTCCCGCTCTTCGCCGCCATCGGCTCCGTGCTCGGCTGCCTTCTGCTCTACACGATCATGCGGCGCGGCGGTCAGGCCGTGATGCGCCGCCGCTTCCGTGCCGAGAACATCGCGCGCGTCGAGCGCGCATACGCGCGTTACGGCTTTCTGGCCATCGCCATCCCGGCCATCTTGCCGCCGCCGATGCCCTTTAAGATTTTCGTCGCCACCGCCGGCACGCTCGAATACCCGCGCTGGCGCTTCATCCTGACCGTGATGGTGGCGCGCGGCCTGCGTTACACGGTCGAGGGCGCGCTCGCAGTCTTCTACGGCGAGCGCGTGCTCGTCTTCATGCGCGACAACGGGCTGGTTATCCTGAGCTTCGTCGGCTCGGCGCTCGTCCTCGGCGTCGCTGCTTACGTCCTCGTCAAGCACCTCAAGACGCCGCGCAGCATGAGGGAGCTTGTGCCGGAAGAGAAGGGAAAAGGCGAGGACGATTTGAAGTCGTCGCCCACGACCTCGCCTTGAACTGACCCCTTCGCGGCCTTCGTGAAATCCTTCGTGTCCTCTGTGTTAAGAAAGGCTTTTTAACCACAGAGGGCGCGGAGGATTTCACGAAGGCCGCGAAGGAAAAACCTGAAGGGAAGCGAAAACGACGTTGAAGGGCTTCTGGCACAAGATAGCTGACGGACTGTCGAAGGTCTCGAAGTACCTCGTGACGCTCGGCCCGGCGGGGCTGTTCGCCGTCGCGCTGCTCGACTCGGTCTTCGTCCCGCTGCCGGGCGGCCCGGACGCCGTCATGCTCCTGCTCTCGACGCAGCGCCCGGCGTGGATGCCCTTCTGTGCGCTGGCGGCAACCTCCGGCTCAATCGTCGGCTGCGTCATCCTGTATCACATCTCGCGTCGCGCGGGACGGCGCGCGCTCGACAAGTTCTCCGCAGAGAAGCAGGCGCGAGTCAAAAGCTTGCTCGACCGCTACGACGTTCTCTCCGTACTGGTCGCGTGCCTTCTGCCGCCGCCGTTTCCGTTCAAGCTCTTCGTCGTCTCGGCGGGCGTCTTCCGCCTGAACTTCTGGCGCTTCGTCGCGGCCATCGCCGTGGGCCGCGCCTTCCGCTACTTCCTCGAAGGCTTCTTCGCCGTCGAGTACGGCGAGCAGGCCGAAGCCTTGCTCGCGCGCAACTACCCTTCGGTCGGCCTCGGCCTGGCTGCGCTCGTCGTCGCCTTCTTCGTGCTGCGCGCGGTGCTGCGCAAAAAGAGAGAGGCCGCGGGCCGGAGTTCAGAGGTCGGCAGCTTGGAGGCGGAGGCGCGAGGTCAGGACGAGGCGGAAGGCTCGGCTGACTTCTGAGCTTCAGCCGACTTTTGGACTTCGGTTGATTTTTGAGTTGTTGACTTTTGAGTTGTTGGCTTTTGAGCGGTTGACGTTTGAGCTTCGTTTGACTTCCGAGCTTCAGACGGCTTCGCTGCCGACTCCGGTTCAGACAGCTTCCTTGCTTCCGGCTTCTGGAACTGCCGCGCGCCGTCGAGGTCTCTGACCCCGTACTCGCGCAGGTGTTCGAGCAGGTGGAGGAAGACTCGCGCGGTGGCGCGCGCGTCGTCGCCGGCGCGGTGGCGCGTGCGGTGCGGGACGCCGAAGTGCTCGGCGAGCGCGCCGAGGCGGAAGCTCTTGAGTTCGGGGAGCAGACGGCGCGCAAGCGAGACGGTGCAGAGGTGCGAGTTCATCATCCGCCTGCCCGGAAAGACCGAGGCGACCTCGTGGTTGATAAAGCGCACGTCGAAGACCGCGTTGTGCGCGACGAGGACTGAAGTGCCCGCGAAGCGGAGCCAGTCGGCGGCCACATCCTCGAAGACGGGCGCGGAGGCGACCATCGCGTCGCTGATGCCTGTGAGTCCGACGATGAAGGGCGGGATGGGCGCGCGCGGGTTGACGAGCGTCTGGAACTCGGCGACGATGCGCCCGCGGCTCACGCGCGTCGCGCCGATCTCCATGACGCGCGAGGGCGGCATCTTCGGCCCCGTCGTCTCGATGTCGAAGACGACGAAGTCTGTCTCCGAGAGCGGGCGGCAGCCGTCGTCCTCGCACAAAAGCTCGACCTCGTGCGAGTCTTCCGAGACCGAGACGCGCCAGTCCTCGCTTACAAGCTCGCCGACGAGCGAAGTGGCGAGCGAGTCGGCGAGTCCGGGGAGTTCGAGCACGGCCTCTGCGACCACAGTCGAGCGCGCGCGACCGCCGCCCGCACGCAGCAACTGAATCGTCTCCTCGACCAGGGCCGAGTCGGGGACGAGGTTGCGGAAGCTCTGAGGCATCGGCGCGCATTGTAAACGCGGGCCGCGGGAAAGGGAAGGCCGAGCGCGACGTGGTGAATTCAATCTTGAGCTTGGGGCATGGGGAAGTTCAACGCCGCAGGCGCAGAGGACGCAGAGGGGGCGCAGAGGAAGGCAGATTCCAGATTTGAGATTTCAAATCTCAAGACTGAGACTTCAAAGCTCGCCGTCTCAAGGCTCAACTCTCTGTGCCCCCTCTGTGAACTCTGCGCCTGCGGCGTTGAATCCGAGTTCCGCTATGCTCAAGATTGAATAAATCGTAGCGAGCGTGAAAGGGAGGGTTGACGTGTGAAAGCCGAAGAGGTCGTGGAGAGGTTCCGGCGGACGGGCGCGCTGCTCGAAGGCCACTTCGTCCTGACAAGCGGGCTGCACAGCACGCACTACCTGCAATGCGCGCTCGTCCTCCAGCACCCCGCGGAGGCCGAGGCGCTCGCGCGCGCCATCGCCGCTCACTACTCCGAGCAGCAGGTCGAGACTGTCGCCGCGCCCGCCATCGGCGGCATCATCATCGGCTGGGAGGTCGCGCGCGCCCTCCGCGTCCGCTCCATCTGGACTGAGCGCGAGGCGGGCGCGATGACTCTGCGCCGCGGCTTCACCATCCGCCCCGGCGAAAGAGTCCTGGTCGTCGAAGACGTGATCACGACGGGCGGCTCGACGCGCGAGACCATCGAGACTTTAAGGGCTGCGGGCGCGCTCGTCGTCGGCGCGGCCTCCATCATCGACCGCTCCGCCGGGCGCGTCGATGTCGGAGTCCCGCGCGTCGCTCTCGCCACGCTCGAAGTCCCGGCCTTCGCCCAAGACGCCTGCCCGCAGTGCGCCGCAGGCGTCCCCGCGGTCAAGCCGGGAAGCAGAAAGAAGTGATGAGTGACAAGAGTAGCCAGCAGTCAGTAGCCAGTAGAAAAACTTCTTGCCGCTCGATGGACGTCACCGACCGAGTCCGGCAAACGTGATACGACGTTAACTACTGGCTACTGACTACTGGCTACTGGCTACTATCTCTTATGAACTACCGCCTGACCATTCAATATGACGGAACTGATTTTCACGGCTGGCAGATTCAGGAAGGCAGGCGCACGGTACAGGGCGAGCTGACGCGCGCACTCTCTTTGATCGAGGGCGGCGAGGTCGCACTGCACGGCGCGGGGCGCACCGACGCGGGCGTGCACGCCGAAGGGCAGGTGGCGAGCGTGAAGCTTCGGCGCGAGTTCGAGCCGGAACGCTTGCGCGCCGCCGTCAACGGCAACGTCGCCGCCGACCTGCGCGTCATCGAAGCCCGGCCTGCGCCCGAAGACTTTCACGCGCGCTACGACGCGAAGGGGAAGACCTATTGTTATCGCGTCTTCAACGAGCGCTTCGCGTCGCCCTTCTGGGCGCGCTACGCGCTGCACGAGTCGCGCCCGCTCGACACGGGCGCGATGAAAGAGTCCGCGCCGCTCTTCGTCGGCGAGCATGACTGGACAGCCTTCTCCGCGGCGCAGACGGACGTGAAGACGCGCGTCCGCCGCGTGACGCGTTTAGAAGTTAAAGAGCAATGGAGCAGCCGCGGGCGCGGTCGGCTCGTCGAGTTCAGCGTCAGCGCCGAAGGCTTCCTGCGCTACATGGT
>JALZHC010000496.1 GCA_030914105.1 Acidobacteriota bacterium | reverse complement strand
GTGGCCGTCGGCAGCTTGCCCGCAGAGGCTGGCAACTCCTCTTGTCTTCCGCCGCCGCCGCCGCCGTGCGCCGCGTCCTGCTTCGGCTTCGAGCCGCCGCCCTTGCCCGTCTCCGTCCCGGCAGGCCCCTTGTCGGGCTTCTCCTGCTCCTTCGGGATCGGGTTCTCCGGGTCAATCATTTGGACGAGTTCGAGGTTCTCGTTAGGGTTCTCCGACCCCGCGGCGCAGGGGCGGCCCATGAGCGCCCTGAACTGGCAACGATATCTGACGCCCGCCCACACGCCGCTGATGAGCAGGAAGACGATGAAGGGCGTGACGACCGCCTGTGTGGCGTAGTCCTGCCGGAAAAACTTTTTGACGAGTGCGCCGGAGGCGTAAGCCGTCCGCTTCGTGAAGCCCGCGGGGTCGCGCTTGAACTCGGGCCACGTCAGCTCGGCCTCGTGCGCCGCCCCCTTCAGCTCTTTCACGAGGCGGCGCGTCAGCCCCTCGTCTTCGAGGAAGGTCAGGTGGTACTCGCCGCGGGCGGGGGCGGGAGACGCGGGGATAAACTCTTCGGCCCCCTGCTGGCGGAAGGCGTCTGAAGGGGCCGGGCCGTTCGACGAAGAGTTCGCCGCCGTGACGACCGACTCGTTGGCGGCCACCGCCGCCGAGACCGGCGGCGCGAACTGCTCGGCGAGCGCTGTCCCGTCAACCGGGCAGAACCCGAACTTGTCGGCGAATTCTTCTTGGCAAGTTGGACACTGTTTCATTTCTTCAAGACCCTCCCGGCGAAGCACGGGGAAAGCAGCCTGTTCCGTAAGAAGTTACAGATTTTTCCGCCCTCGTTCAAGCCCGGAGGCGCGTCTCCGGGCCACCTTTCAAACTTTCAAGTGTGCGCCCTTCTCTCATTCGTGAGGCCGAACGTCCGGCGCTGGTGCACTTCTCCGGACTGGATTTGATGCCCGGCCCCGCCGATAGGCTGCCACGCCGCGCCCGAAGGCGTAAAAATAGGCGCGTACCCGGACGCCGGGAGCCATTTGACGCACCCGTGCGGGCGCATCTAAGATTTCACCGAACCACACGCTCCCCGCGGTTTGGCTCCCGTAAGATTTCAACGAACCAGCCGGCGGCACGCGCCGGTCGCTCGGCCGGAAGAAAGCGCGGTATGAACAGCTCAACAAGTCCACGTCGCCGCACACGCGGCCTGCCCGGCAGAAGCTTGCTCGCTCTGATTCTCGTCGGCGCGTCCACGTTTGCCGCCGCCGCTCAGAATGCGCCGCAGCCGCGCCGCGATCAGTTGCTCAATGGCCTGCGCGTCCTTCTGCTCGCGCGCCCAGGCGACCCGAACGTGCTCGTCCGTCTGCGCGTGCACAGCGGCTCGGCCTTCGACCTCGCGGGCCGCGAGGGCTTGATGGCCGCGCTCGCCGACGCGATGTTCGACAAGCAAACCCGCGACTACGTGACCGAAGAACTCGGCGGGCGCATCGAGGTCGCGAACGACTACGACTCGATCAACATCACGCTCGCGGGCAAGGCGACCGATCTCAACCGCCTTCTGGAGCTGGCGCGCAACGCCGTCGTCAACGTGCAGCTCACGCCCGAAGCGGTCGAGCGCGTCCGCGCCGCGCGCGTGAAGCTTCTGCGCGACGCGCCGCCCACGCCCGCCGAAGAGGCCGACCGCGCCGTCGCCGCGCGCCTCTTCGGCACGCACCCTTACGGTCGCGCCGTCGAGGGCACGCCCGACTCGGTCGCGCGCATCCAACGCGCCGACCTGATGACGATGCGCGAGCGCTTTCTCCACCCGGACAACACGACGCTCGTTATCGTCGGCGGCTTCGACACGAAGGCCGTGCTGCGGACGCTGCGCGAGTCTTTCGGCGGCTGGGTGAAGAGCGACGCCGCGATCCCCTCGACCTTCCGCCGGCCCGAACCGCCCGACGAGCGCACGCTCGTCATCAACCGTCCCGGCTCGTCCGAAGTCGAACTGCGCCTCGCCGTCCCCGGCCTCGCGCGCACAGACCCCGACGCTGCCGCGGCGGGCGTGCTCTCCAACATCATGGGCCAACGCTGGCGCGCGGCCACATCCCAGCTCACGCGCGAGAGCGGCTTCGTCACACTCAAGACCTTCCGCGCGGGCGGCATTCTCTACATGGGCGCGAAGCTCGCCTCGGCTGCCGACGCCGCCAGGGCGCTTGAGGCTGCGCGCTCAATCCTGCGCGACCTCTCGGCGAACGCGCCGAACGCGAACGAGACCGAGAGCGCGAAGCGCGTCGTCGTCGCCGCGCTCGAAAAGAGCGCCGCGGGCGACGAAGGGCTGGCTAACGCTTGGCTCGACGAAGAGACTTACAACTCCGCCGCCGTAACGGACGCGGCTTCGGCACGCGCCGTCGCATCCATCACGCCCGCCGACGTCGAGCGCGTCGCCGCGCGACTCTTCGCGCATACGCCCATCGCCTCGGTCGCCGTCGGCGACGCCGCGCAGCTCAGAACCGAACTCGCACGCGTCGGCGGCGTCGAGGTCTTCGGCGAGGCGGCGGCCAAGCCCGAAGCGAAGCCCGCGCCGCAGACGCCGCAGACCAAGCCGCAGCAGCCCGCCCTCCAGCTCAAGCGCCCGTAGCCGAATCGCAAGCCAATCGCAAGTGAAATGCAACCACGCGCGCGTGCGCTCACGTAAACTTTGAACAGCCGAGAGAATTTCCCTGCGAGTGTTTCCAGAGACGAGCATGCGCGCCGCGTGCGCGCCATGTTCGGCGGCATTGCCGGTTGCTACGACCTCTTGAACCACCTTCTGTCGGGGAACGTTGACAAGGGGTGGCGGCGTCTCGTCGCACGCAGACTTAGGCCTTCGCTCGTCGAGGGCGCGCGCGTGCTCGATGTTGCCTGCGGGACGGGCGATCTCGCGCTGGCGCTCGCCGCGTCGGGCGCGGCCAGCGTCGTCGGCCTGGACTTCTGCCGCCCGATGCTTGAGATCGCGCGGCGCAAGGCCGGCGGAGGCCAGCGCAGGATTCCTTTCGTCGAGGGCGACGCGCTTCGGCTCCCGTTCGCGGACGAGTCGTTCGACGTTGTGACCATCGCCTTCGGCCTGCGGAACCTGGCGGGCGTCGAAGAGGGTTTGCGCGAGCTTCTGCGCGTGCTCAAGGCGGGAGGCCGCGTGGCCGTCCTCGAATTTTCGAGTCCGGTCGTGCCGGGCTTCAGCGCGCTGTTCCGCTTTTACATGACGCGCGTGCTGCCGCGCGTCGGCGGACTCTTGAGCGGCTCGCGCGGGGCTTACGAGTATCTGCCCGACTCGGTGCTGAAGTTTCCAGACCAGAAGCGTCTGGCGGCGCTGATGCGCGAGGCCGGTTTTGCAGAGGTCGAGTACAGGAATTTGACGGGCGGCATCGCGGCGCTGCACACGGGCACGCGCCCGCGCCCGAAGGGATAAGCTCGGTTGCGCCTCGCACTTTGTCGCAACCAAGAGACTAGCCCGGCGAACTTAATCTCGTTGGTGGTTGTCGGGGCCGCCGTCGAGACCCTGGGTTCGCCGGGCTAGGTTTTTTTAAAGGATGAAGGCGGAAGGATGAAGGATGAAAGCGCGGCCCTCATGCTTGAGCTTCGCGCCTTAACTCTCCTCCTCTCCGACAGCTTTCTCTTCATCCTTCATCCTTCCGCCTTCATCCTTTCCTCAGTCCGGTGTTATCATCCGTCCGCAATTCAAACCTAAGCCCGTCCCCTGACAGAATTGATGAAGCACAAGCTTCTCGACATCGCCCGGCGCGTGCTGATCCTGCTGCTCGTCGTGTGGACGGTCGTCAGCCTTGTGACGATTCTGATCGAGCTTGTGCCCGGCGACCCCGCGACCGCAATCCTCGGCGACCAGGCGACGCCTGAACAGATCACGCAGTTCCGGCAGAAGCACGGCCTCGACCGCCCGGCCTTCTTCATCTCTTACTCCGCGGACGAAAGCGGCCAGCGCCATTTGCGCTGGAACGGCTCGGACAACCGCTACGTTGACTACTGGCGCGCGCTCCTGCAC
>JALZHC010000067.1 GCA_030914105.1 Acidobacteriota bacterium | reverse complement strand
CCCGCGTTCCGACTTTTGCACTGAGTACGCCCTCCCTCACGGTCAGGCTACTGCCCCGAAAGACTGATGAGCGAACGGATGAAAGCCTGCCTGTTGAGAACGCCCGCGCCGGTTGAGTCGCGACCGCTCGAACTCGTGGAAGTCGAGGTGCCCGCGCCGGGCGAGGGCGAGTTGCTGTTGCGTGTGAGCGCGTGCGGGGTGTGCCGGACTGACTTGCACGTGGTCGAGGGCGAGCTGGCGTCGAGGAAGTCGCCGGTCGTTCCGGGTCATCAGGTCGTCGGGCGTGTGGAGGCCGTGGGCGCTTGCGCTGAAGGTTTCGGGGAGGGAGACGGCGAAGGCTTCAAGGTGGGAGAGGGCGAAAGCTTCAAGGTGGGAGAGGGCAAAGGTTTCAAAGTGGGAGACCGCGTCGGGCTGGCGTGGCTGAACGAGACGTGCGGCGTGTGCCGCTTCTGCCGTAGCGGAAGAGAGAATCTTTGCGAGCGCGCGGAGTTCACCGGCTGGACGCGCGACGGCGGCTACGCCGAGTTCGTCCGCGCGCCCGCGCGCTTCGTCTATCCTCTGCCGGAAGGCTTCGGAGATGTGCAGGCCGCGCCGCTCTTGTGCGCCGGCATCATCGGCTACCGCGCGCTTCGGCTGACGGGGTTGCGAGAGTGGAAGGGCGCGCGCCTCGGCATCTACGGCTTCGGCGCGGCAGGCCACGTCTGTATACAGATCGCGCGCTCGCGCGGCGCGGAAGTTTACGTGATGACGCGCGACCGCGAGCGGCACCAGGCGCTCGCCGAAGAACTCGGCGCGGCATGGACGGGCGGCGCGAGTGAAGAGCCGCCTGTGAAGTTGGACGCGGCAATCATCTTCGCGCCCGCGGGCGAGCTTGTGCCCATCGCTCTGAAGGCTTTGGACAAGGGCGGCGCGCTCGTCACGGGAGGCATTCACATGAGCGACGTGCCTTCGCTGCCTTACCGGCTTCTGTACGGCGAGCGCCTGGTGCGTAGCGTCGCCAACAACACGCGCGAGGACGGGCGCGAGTTTCTCGCAGAGGCCGCGCGCGTCCCCGTCCGCACAAGCGTCCAGACCTACGCGCTCGCAGAGGCCGGCGACGCGCTCGTCGCGCTCAAGCGCGATGCCGTGCGCGGCGCAGCCGTGCTCCTCGTCTCTTGAGCGCAGGCTCAGGGCGAGTCTTTGCTGCCGTACTTCGGGAGTCGTTCGATGAGGTGGTCTGCGGCGAGCCAGAGGCTCCAGGCGTGGTGGTAGAAGGCGAAGGGGAAGAGGAGCGCGACGGCGAAAAGGAGCGGGAGCGTGAGCGAGTCGTGCCCGCCGAGCGCGAGCAGGAGGACGGCGTAAGCGACGAGCACCGCGCCTTCGGTCGTCACCACGTTAATCATCAGCGCGCCGACGAAGAAGCCCTCCTCGCGCTGGAAGAGCGCGCCGCACGCGGGGCAGTGGTGGCGTACCTTGAAGGGGCGTCGGAAGATTGACGCTCCGCCGCAGACAGGGCAGCGCAGACGCAGGCCGCGCAGCAGCGTGGGCGTCAGGCGGCGTTCGTCAAACAACGCGTTCACTCCTCGTACTCGTCCGAACCCTGCACCCACATGAAGGATTGTAGGTCAATCATGTCGCGCGGGCCGAGGTCACGCTGGTCGCGTCGGATTGCTTCGGCGAACTCAAGCAGGCTCGCGTAAGTCTCCCAGGAGGGGCGCGACTTGTATTTAAAGTCGAAGCCGTACTCGCGCGCGGCGGCGCGCGTGACGTTCGGCTTGAGGAAGATGTGCACGCTTGGTTGCGCGATGAAGCCGAAGACTGTGACGAGCGGCCACGTGAGCACGCGCGTCTGACGGCGCGGGAGCTGTGAGACCACTTCGACCCAGCGCTCGAAGCGGCGCTCGACCTGTCCGCCGCCGTGGAGGAATTCGTAGAGTCCTTCGGCGAAGGCGCGCGCGCCCTCCTGCGTCTTGACCGCGTCGCGCAGCGCCATCTTCTCGAAGGAGAAGATCATGCTGTAACGCGAGCGCTGCTCGACGCGCACGGCGCGCGCGGCGACCTCCGAGAACTCGCGCGCGCGAAGCAGACGCCGGAACTCCTCGCGCGCGAGCGACTCTTCCCAACGCTCGTGCGTCTCCCACTTGTACTCGCGCTCCCAGGAGAGGTATGTCTCGTCGCGGAAGCCGCCGGGGAAGAAGTGCAGGAACTTTCGGCGGCAGCGCTCCGCGCCCGCCGAACGTCGCCCGCGCCGCGCGTGTCTCGCCGCGACCGCCTTGCTGGTTGCGCTCATCTCTCCCGCCCTCCTCGTTCGTTGATGCCTCAGCGGCCTATCCCGTTCGTCGCTGCCTGACTGACGCGCGCATCGACGCCGGCATCGCCTCGAAATCGGTTCGTCGCCGGATGTTATACTCGATTCTATGGCCGAAGACCTCTCGAAGTATCACGCGCCCGTCACAGAACTCTTTCGTGCGCCGCGCTCGGCCGCCGAGCGGGGCGAGTGCCGCCTGACGGACGAGCAGTTGCAGTTTTACGAAGAGAACGGCTACCTCGCCGGAATCCGGATGCTCGACGCCGTGCAGGTCGAAGCCTTGCGCGCCGAGCTGTCCGAGTTAATGAACCCGGAGCACCCGCGAAGTGATTTATGGTACGAGTTCCACTCGAACGAGTCGCGCGATCCTTCGCGCGTCCTCTTCCACGCGCTCGGAGCCTGGCGCATCGCACAGGGCTTCCACGACCTGCTTTGGAACCCGCGCTTCACGGTCGCGGCCTCGCAACTCCTCGGCGGCGCGGTGCGCTTCTGGCACGACCAGCTCTTCTGCAAGCCCGCGCGCCACGGCGGGGTCGTCGCGTGGCACCAGGACTACTCGTACTGGACGCGCACCACGCCGCTCGCGCACCTCACCTGCTGGGTCGGACTCGACGACTCGACGCGCGAGAACGGCTGCGTCCACTACGTGCCCGGCAGCCAACGCTGGCCCGACCTCCCCGTCACCGGCCTGGCCGGCGACATGGACTCGATTCAGTCCGTCCTCACCGAAGAGCAGAAGGAAAAGTTCAAGCCTGTGGCAATCGAACTCAAGGCGGGCGAGTGCTCGTTCCACCACCCGCGCATGATCCATGGCTCCTTCGCCAACTCGACCCCACGCCCACGCCGCGCGACCGTCATCAACGTCTTCCGCGACGGCGTGCGTTCCAACTCCGACGCGCCGCCACTCGAAGGCGTGCCGCCCGTCCCGAAGGGCGAGCCGATGGGCGGGCGCTTCTTCCCGCTCCTCTTCGACCCGAACGAGACAAAATAAACGAAGACCGGCAAGCTGCACCGCACTTCCACTTGCAAAGTACAAGCCGAGACGTGGGCGATCCTTCTTGACCTTCGTGAAGACCTCCCACGACCTCCGCGGTTAAGAGAGACTTACTTAACCGCGAAGGTCGCGGTACTGTATCCCTGCATGCCTCCACACGTTTATGCTCGCGCGCGCGCTCCCTTGTGAACTATAATTCCTCCTGAGTTACCCGAACCGCTCGCCCCTCGCGCGGAGGAACCTCTGAAACAGGCGAAGGAAAAAATCCTGGTCGTGGACGACGACGCGGCCATCCGCTGGTCGCTCGCGGAGGCGCTCCGGAGCTGGGGCTACGCGTCGGTCGAGGCCGGGACTGTGGCCGTCGGCCTCGCCGCCTTCGAGGTCGAGGAGCCGACCGCCGTGCTCTTAGACATAGACCTGCCGGACGGCTCCGGCCTCGACGCGCTGCGCGAGATAAAGTCGCGCCAGCCCGAGGCGGTCGTCGTCATGATCACGGCGAACGTGCTCGTGCAGAACACCATCGCGGCGCTGCGCGGCGGGGCCTATGACTTCATCGGCAAGCCCCTGAACCTCGAAGAGCTGCGCGTCACCATCCGCAACGGCATCGAGGCGCATCAGCTCCGACGCGAGGTCACGCAGGCGCGGCGCGAGCGCGCGCGCCAGTTCAGCTTCGACCAGATCATCGGCGACAGCCCGGCAATCCGACGCATGCTCGCACTCGCACGCAAGGTCGCTGAGAGCGAAGCCTCATCCGTCCTCCTGCAAGGCGAGTCGGGCACGGGCAAAGACCTCGTCGCCAAGGCCATCCACTACGGCTCGCGCCGCTCCGATTTTCCGTTCGTCGCCATCAACTGCGCCGCCATCCCCGCCACGCTCATCGAGTCCGAGCTGTTCGGCTACGAGAAGGGCGCGTTCACCGACGCAAAGGCGCGCAAGGAAGGACTCTTCGAGCAAGCCGAGGGCGGCACCCTCTTTTTAGACGAGATCGGCGAGCTGGAGTTGGGCCTTCAGGCGAAGCTCTTGCGCGTGCTCGAAGAGGGAGCGTTCCGGCGCGTCGGCGGCTTGAAGGACATCCCTCTGGACGTGAGGATCGTCGCCGCGTCGAACCGAGACCTGCGCGCCGAGAGCGAGTCGGGCCGCTTCCGCCTCGACCTCTACTACCGTCTCTCCGTCATCCAGATCGACATCCCACCCTTGCGCGAGCGCGGCGACGACATACTGCTCCTCGCCGAGCACTACATCCAGCAGTTCGGCGAGCGCCTGAAGCTGCGCAAGAAGATACGCGGCCTCTCGCCGGAGGTGGCCGAGGCGCTGCGCCGCTACAGTTGGCCGGGCAACGTCCGCGAGCTGCGCAACGTCGTCGAGCGCGCGCTCATCCTCGAAGACGCAGACTTAATCACGACCGAGTACCTGCCGCGCGACCTCCTCGCGCAGATGGGGCAGTCGGCGTCCGCGGCCACGCCCTCGCAGCCGCGCGGCGAAGCCTTCGGCGGGCGCGAGTTCCTTCTGCCACCGCAGGGGCTCTCGCTCGAAGAGCTGGAGACCGCGCTCGTCCGCCAGGCCATCGAGCGCAGCGGCGGCAACCAGACGCGCGCCGCCGAACTGCTCGGCATCTCGCGCGACCAACTGCGCTACCGCCTCAAGAAGCTCGACGCCGGCGGCGACGCGCAAGCCGCCGCCGGCGAGGCGACGACGTGAGAATTTTTGATTTCCGATTTTTGATTTCCGATTGCTGAGACAGCGCGCCTCTCAGCAATCGAAAATGAAAAATTCCAAGATCAAAAATTGTTATAATACTGCCGATGAGTGAAAGCCTCCTGAACACCCCCGCCGAGCGGCAAGAGGGCGAGTACAACGCCGAGGAGGCGCTGCGCCGCTCGCTCAAGGAGCTGGCCGACATCAAGTTCGCCCTGGACGAGTCGGCCATCGTCGCCATCACAGACCAGCGCGGCACGATCAACTACGTCAACGACAAGTTCTGCGAAATCTCGAAGTACACGCGCGAAGAACTGATCGGCCAGGATCACCGCATCATCAACAGCGGCTACCACCCGAAGGAGTTCATCCGCAACCTCTGGACGACGATTGCCAGCGGCAAGGTCTGGCGCGGCGAGCTGCGCAACCGCGCCAAGGACGGCTCGATCTACTGGGTGGACACAACCATCGTCCCCTTCCTCGACGCGCGCGGCAAGCCCTATCAGTACATCGCCATCCGCTACGACATCACCGAGCGCAAGCACTACGAGGAGCGCATACGCGAGCAGGCCGAGCTGTTGGACAACGCGCAGGACGCCATCGTCGTCCGCGGCCTCGACGAAAAAATCCTCTTCTGGAACCGCGGGGCCGAGCGCCTCTACGGCTGGACGCCGGAGGAGGCCGTCGGCCACACGGCGCACGAGCTTGACCTCTTGAGCGAGCTGAACGAAAAGCAGTTCGAGGAGGGCCGCAAGGCCATCCACAGCCGCGGCGAGTGGAGCGGCGAGTTCCGCCAGCGCAACAAACAGGGCGAGCAGATCACGGTCGAGAGCCGTTGGACGCTGGTGCGGTCGGATGCCGGCGAGCCGCGCTCCATCCTCGTCATCAACACGGACATCACCGAGCGCCGCAAGATCGAGCAGCAGCTCCTGCGCGCGCAGCGCATGGAGTCAATCGGCACGCTCGCCGGCGGCATCGCGCACGACCTCAACAACATCCTCTCGCCCATCCTGATGTCCATCCAGATGCTCCAGTTGAAGATCGAGGACGAGGGCGCGCAGCAGTGGCTGCAAATCCTCCAGTCGAATGCCGAGCGCGGGGCCGACATGGTGCGGCAGGTTCTCTCTTTCGCGCGCGGCGTCGAGGGCGAGCGCGTCGCCGTGCAGCCCAAGCACCTCATCAAGGACGTGGTCGGGATACTTCGCGACACGCTGCCGAAATCAATCCCCATTCGCTTCAACGTGCCGGCAGACCTCTGGGTCGTCTCGGCGGACGCCACCCAGATTCACCAGGTCTTGATGAACCTCTGCGTCAACGCGCGCGACGCGATGCCGCAGGGCGGCGAGCTGACCATCCGCGCCGAGAACGTCACGCTCGACGACTCCTACGCGCGCATGCACCTCGAAGCCAAGCCGGGCCGCTACGTCCAAATCACAGTCGTGGACACAGGCGTCGGCATCCCCGCCGACGTTCTCAACCGCATCTTCGAGCCGTTCTTCACGACGAAGGAGGTCGGCAAGGGGACGGGCCTCGGACTCTCGACGGCTTTGACAATCGTCCGCAGCCACGGCGGCTTCATCAACGTCTACAGCGAGCCGCACCGTGGGACGCAGTTCGCGGTCTATCTTCCGGCCATCAAGTCTGCGGTCGGCGAGCAGCAGCGGCGCGGCGGCGCAGACCTCCCCTTGGGCCAGGGCGAGCTGATTCTCGTCGTTGACGACGAGGACTCGATACTTCAGATCACGAAGGGCACGCTCGAAACCTTCGGCTACCGCGTCATCACTGCGGGCGACGGCACCGAGGCCGTCGGCCTCTACGCGCAGCACCGCGAAGAGGTCGCCGCCGTCATCACGGACATGATGATGCCCTTCATGGACGGCCCGGCCACCATCCGCGCGCTCCAGAAGATGAACCAGCAGGTGAAGATCATCGCCGCCTCCGGCCTCGGTGCCAACGACAAGGCCGCGGAGGCGGCCAGCGCCGGCGTCCAGATGTTCCTCCCGAAGCCCTACACCGCCGAGAAGCTCCTCAGGGCGCTCGCGCAGCTCTTGCGCGAGCGGACAAGAGTAGGCTGACTCGGCGCGTGCGAGAGTAGGTCGGCCCGGCCAGCAAGTCTAAGCCGTCTCCGCCGGGCAAGCCCGCGCGCCTTTCCCTTTGGGGAATTGTCCGCAGCGCCCCGAAAAACCACCCACGAACACCTCCCCGCTCGTCCGAAAAGTGCGGAAAAAGCCAGCCCGTGCGCTGGCACGAAGGGTGCTTTTAACCTTTGTGCCGACGCGCGCTTGTCGCGGCCTTTGGGTGGTTCTGGCCTGCATTGCCGGTCGCGCCACGCCGTCGGCGTAAGGAGGGGGTTATGAAAATTCTTCTGGCGATTGACGGCTCGCCTTGCAGCGACGAGGCCGTATTGGAGGTCGCACGCCGGCCCTGGCCCGAAGACAGTCAGGTGCGCATCATCTCTGTGGTCGAGCCGCCCGCGCCGCTCGTCGCGGAGCCTTACATGGGCATCAGCGGCTACTTTGAAGAGGTCGAGCGCCTCAAGCAGAAGCAGGCCGCAGGGATCGTCGAGCAGGCAGCGGCGGCGCTGCGCGAGGGCGCGGGCACGAGCCTCTTGGGCGTCGCGGCGGAGGTGATTACGGGTTCCCCGAAGCGCACCATCGTCGAGGAGGCCGAAGGCTGGGGCGCAGACCTCATCGTCGTCGGCTCGCACGGCTACCACACCTGGGAGCGGATGCTGCTCGGTTCCGTCTCGCAGTCGGTCGCGGCGCACGCGCTCTGCTCGGTCGAGGTCGTCCGGTGCAGGAAAGCGAGTCAGGAGTCTGGAGTTAGGAGTCGAGAGTCAGGGAGCAGACAGGTTTTGACTCTTGACTCTTAGACTCCAGACTCTAGACTTGGTATTTGTCGTGACGAACATACTCATCGCGGGCGGCGGATTCGGCGGCGTCGTGGCGGCGGAGCGACTCGCCCGCGCGCTCGACGCGGCGCAGCACCAGATCACTCTGGTCTCGCGCACGCGCCGCTTCACCTTCTATCCGGCGCTCGTCCGACTCGCCTTCGGCGAAGCCGAGCCGGAAGACATCTCCTACGACCTGCGCGAGACGCTCGTGGGCCGCGGCGTCCGCTTCGTCGAGGCCACGGTCGCGCGCGTCAATCCCTTCGAGCAAAGCGTGAGCTTAACGGGCGGCGACTTCGCCGCCGAGATCGAGGGGCGCGCGCCGCAGGCCCTCTACGAGCACGAGGTCACGCTCGTCGTGGACGCGGGCGGCAAGGACTCCGTCTACCTGCACAAGAAGCTCTGGGACGAGGGCGAGAAGAGCGTGAGCTGGGGCCGCTTCTGGAGCTGGGCCAAGCGCGTGCACGAACGTTACTGGCGGGCGAAGCATTCGTGAATCGTGAATCGTAAATCGTGAATAGTTGCTGCCCTTCTCGCAACTCTCGATTTGTCATTCAAGCCCGGCGGTGCTCAACCGCTATTCACGATTTACGATTCACGATTCACGGCTTTCGGAGGGCTGATGCTGGAGATCAAGGAGATGTCGCGGGACGAGGCGGCGGCGCTTCTGGCGCGCGCCCCTTACGGCCACCTGGGTTGCGCGCGCGACGGCCATCCTTACGTCGTGCCGATGAACTATGCCTACGAGGCGGGCGACATCTACTTCTTCACCACCGAGGGCACGAAGACCGAGTTCATCTCGGCCAACGGGGAGGTCTGCTTTCAGGTCGAAGAGGTCTCGGACGCTCTCAACTGGCAGAGCGTCATGGCGACGGGGCGTGCCGAGCGCCTGACCGCGCCCGCCGAGCTTGAACGCGCCATGCGCCTTATCGCCTCGCGCCACCCGACGCTCGCGCCGGCCCTCAACCGCACGAAGATCGGCCCCTGGACGCGGCTCGGCCACATCGCCGTCTACCGCATCCGCCCCGCCGCCTTCTACGGGCGCAAGACCGTCTGATGGATTGATTCATTGATTCATCGGTTCATTGATTCATTGTCTGTTTGTTCAATGAACCGATGAATCAATGAATCAATGAATCAATGAATCAATCGAAAGGGGGCTTCCCATGATTGACAGACTGAGCGCGGAAGAATCTTACGGGCTGCTGCGCGGAGGGCGTGTCGCGCACCTCGCCTGCGTCGTCGACGGGGAGCCTTACGTCGTGCCCGTCAACTACGCCTTCGACGGCGAGGCAATCTACGTCCACTCGCTGCCCGGTCGCAAGCTGAGCGCGATGCGCGCCGACCCGCGCGTCTGCGTGCAGGTCGAGGAGGTGCGCGGCGACTTCGGCTGGCGCAGCGTCATCGCCTTCGGCAGGTACGAGGAGATCAAGCGCGCCGACGAGCGCGCCAGGGCCCTCAACCTCCTGCTCTCGCTCTTCCCGCGCCTCACGCCCGTCGAGTCGCTCATGGCCGGCGACGCCAACGCACCTGCGCCCGTCGTCTTCCGCATCCGCATCGAGCGCGTCACGGGCCTTCGCGAGGGCTAAACTTAACCAACGCAGGCACGCAGAACAGAGAGGAGGCACAGGGATTTCTCTGTCTTCCCTCCGTCTTCTCCGTGCCTGCGTTGGTTAGCTTTTTCCACCTCTGTTTTTCAACTTCGGCTACGGTCGCGCCTCGGCCCCACATCTCCCGAAGCGCCTCAAGTTTTTCTCAAGCGCCCCTAAGCTGTTGAAAAAACAGCCCGTCCCCGTCTGCGCCCGCGCCGCAAAAATTTTTCTCCGGCCTCAAGTTTCGCTCAATAGCCGACAGCTATCTTCTCCACGCTGGCTCGGTTCGGGGCGCTCATCCGGACAAGGTCTTGAGCCTGAAACTTGAAAAACTCTGAAGGAGAAGAATTGAAAACGATGCTCAGAAAAATCTCTGCCGCCTTTTTTAGCCTCGTCCTTTTAACCCTCGTCGCCGTCGCCAACGTCTCTGCGGCCACCATCGGCCCTTCGCTCCAGTCCAGGCTCGCGGGCCTGGCTTCGGGCGCGAGCGTCGGCACGGTCATCGTCGCTTTCAAAACAACCAACGGCCTCCAGCCCGCGCACCTCGACGTGCTGCGCTCGGTCGGCATCACGAAGGGCTACACCTTGAACCGCCTCGGCATGGTCGCCGTCGTCGCGACCGCGGGCCAGGTGCGCGCGCTCAGCGGCAGTCCGTCGGTGCGCTCCGTATGGGCCAACGACCGGCTCTACTACTTCGACAAAGAGACCAGCACGCTCACGGGCGTCGAGCGTCTGAAGACCGACCAGGCGCTGACGCGCGCCAACGGCGGCCTGCCCGTTTCGGGCGCGGGCAACTTCTCCGTCGTCATCAACGACAGCGGCATCGACGCCACGCACCCAGACCTCCAGCTCGGCAAGAACGTCATCCAGAACGTGCAGATCGTCACCGACGAGCAGTCGAACAACTGGGTCGTCAACACGCCGGAGCTTAACGGCT
>JALZHC010000495.1 GCA_030914105.1 Acidobacteriota bacterium | reverse complement strand
CAGGCGAGCGCGAACAGGAAGAGCGAGGCGGCGAGCTTGCGTGAGAGAGGGGGCATCTCTGTTGACTCCTTATTCTTCGCCGGGACGAATTCTTCGCGAGGCTCGGCTGGCTCCCTATTTTCTCGCGCCGCCGCTTCTTCGATTCACTTTCGCAGCGCTACTTCTTCTCGGCGCGGCGCTGCTTCTTCGCGGCTCCGAGCGGCTCTCTATTTTTTAGCAGCGCCCAGCGGCTTGCCGCCGGCGTCCTTCTTCTGGATTGTGCCGGACTGATCCATGAAGAAGGAGAGGCGGCCCGTGTGGTTGTAGCGCGCGGGTTCGGCGCGCGCCTCGTAGCCCTTGCCGCCGGGGCCGGACGTGACCGTGAACTGATAGCCGGTCGTCTCGGGGCCGAGTATGTCTTTGGGGACGAGGCCGGCGTCAACCAGCGCGTTCAAGTCGCCCGCCGCGCCCGCGTGCTGGAGCGCGTAGGCGATCTCGGCGGCCTGGATGCGCTTGAGCATGTCCTCGGCGTCCTGCTCGTGCGCGGCGATGCGCTGCTCGAAGAAGAATTTCTTCCCCTGCTTCTTGACGAGCGAGGCGGCGTCGCGGTCGCCGACGACCCACGCGCCGCGCTCGCGGATGAGGTAGACCGGCTCGACCTTCACGGCCTTGCCCTCGCCCGACTTCAAGAAGACCGTGGCCTCCTCGCCGCTCACCTGTTCGCCCGTCAGCTCGAAGTCGGGCGGGACTATCGCGGCCAGACGCTCGAAGTCGGGCCGCAGCTCTTCGACCTCCGCGGCGCTCAAGCCCTCGACCGCCGGAGCGTAGACCGACATCCGCAGCGCGTCGAGGAAGCGCGCCTCGCGCAGCGCCATGTAGAAGGCGCGCACGATCTCGGTGGGCGTCGCGCCCGCGTTCTGCGCCGACGCGCCCGACTTCTCTTTACTCTTCGACTGCGCGCGCGCCGACGGCCCGGCGAAGATTAGCGAGGCGACGACGAGGAGACAGAGAGCGCGGGCGCTTCGGTCGAGTTTCGTGCGTGTGTTCATCTCTGGTTTCGGGTTAGTGTGCAAGGAAGATGTCACGAGAGGAGTGACGGCGAAGGGGCGCGCCGTCGTCGGTTCCGGCGAAAGAAAAAGCTAAGCGTGAGAGATGCGAACGTCTCACGCTTAGCCATTCTTCCACTCGCGCGCGGCGTGCGTCAAGCGCCGCTCACTCTAACGCGGGCGGCGGCGGGGTCGAGTAGGCATCGCGGCGACCTGAGAGCCACCACTCGCGCCCGACCATGTAGAGCAGCAGCGCCAGCAGGAGGAACGGGATCATCGCCAGCACGTTCGACCAGGGCCCCTCGAAGAACGGGTTGCTCGCGGTCGCCCACTTCTCGATGCGGTCGAGGTTGTCCTTGAGCGGGATGTTCATGAAGGCGAAGATGACGCCCGCGAGCGTGCCCCCGGCGATGTAGCCGGAAGAGAGCAGCACGCCGTTGCTCTTGTCGCCCTCGGCGACAAGCTGCTCCTCGCTCATCTTCCTGCCCGCGAACTTGCGGCGCGTGTACTTGTCCACGAGCCAGCGAATCATGCCGCCGACGAAGATGGGCGAAGAGGTCGAGAGCGGCAGGTAGACGCCGACGGCGAAGGCCAGCGAAGGGATGCCCGCAAGCTCCAATACGATGGAGATGAAGACGCCCAGGAGCACCAGCCCCCAGGGAAGCTGTCCGCTCAGGATGCCCTTGATGATGTAGGACATCAGCGTCGCCTTCGGCGCGGTGAACTTCTGGACGCTGGAGCCGTCGGGCCGCTTGTCGTAGATGCCGTTGATGCCGGGGTCTGCCAGGTAGAACGGCGTGCCGTTTTCGTCGACGAGGTAACGACCGGCGGGGCCGTTCTCCGGCGTCGTCTTGTGATAGACGAAATACTCTTTGGGGTCTTCGCCGGCCTGCGCGCCCGAAAGTCGCTCGCGCCGCGGCTGGCCGCTTGAGTCCTTCTCGTAGTCCGCGGCGTTGGCGTGATACCCGGCGGGGAACGCGAAGTCTTTGTTGTTGGCGACGGGGATGTAGACCGTGCCCGACTGGTTGAGCTGCAAGAGAATCGGGCCCAGCACGATGGCCGAGGCGAGCGCGCCGACGAGGATGGCGATCTGCTGGTACTTCGGAGTGGAGCCGACGAGGAAGCCGGTCTTCAAGTCCTGCGAGGTCGTGCCGCCGTTCGAGGAGGCGATGCAGACGATGCCGCCGATGGAGAGCGCCGTGACGAAGTAGGGCGACGCTGTCCAGCCGATGATGAGGAAGACGAGGCAGGTCAGCAGCAGAGTCGCCACGGTCATGCCTGAGATCGGGTTTGAAGACGAGCCGACCTCGCCCGTCAGACGCGAAGAGACCGTCACGAACAGGAAGCCGAAGGCGACGATGAGGAGCGCGCCGAGGATGTTGAAGCGCAGGTTCAACTGCGGCGCGATCATGATGACGATGAGCAGCGCGACGATGCCGCCCAAGACCCACTTCATCGAGAGGTCGCGGTCAATGCGCGGCGCGTTGTCGCCCGCGGCCTTCGTCCCGCGCAGGTCGGAGATGCCGCCTTTGAGGCCGTGCCAGATGATGGGTAGCGAGCGGAAGAGGCTGATGATGCCGCCCGCGGCGACCGCGCCCGCGCCGATGTAGAGGATGTAAGCCTTCTGTATCTGCGAGACGCTCATCGAGGCGATGGTGTGCGCCGTCTCCGGCGCGAGCGGCGCGACCAGCCCCGACCCGAAATACTTGATGGCCGGGATGAGCACGAGGAACGAGAGCACGCCGCCGCCGACCATGATCGAGCTAATGCGCGGCCCGATGATGTAGCCGACGCCCAAAAGCGCCGGGTTGTTTTCCAGAGAGAGCGACCCGCCCTCGAAAGGCTTGACGAAGACCTTTTCGGGAATCTCCTTCCAGGTCTTGAAAATCTGTTCGAGTCCGTAGTAGATGAAGCCGATGCCGAAGCCCGCGAAGATAACCTTGCCGCCGGTGGTCGCCTCGTCCGCCGCGCGCGCCGACGCCTCGTCGGTGTGCGCCGCGTCCAGAGACTCGCGCGACGCGCCGGCCTTCAAGACCTCCGCGCAGGCAGTCCCCTCCGGGTACTTCAGGTAGCCGTGCTGCTGCACGATGAGCGCGCGCCGCAAGGGGATCATCATCAGGATGCCGAGCAGTCCGCCGAGCACGGCGACGAGCATGACGCGCGTGAACTCCAGGTCGAAGCCGAGGATCATGATGGCCGGCATTGTCACGCCGAGGCCGAAGGCGATACTCTCGCCCGCCGAGCCTGCCGTCTGCACGATGTTGTTCTCAAGGATGGTCGCGTCGCGCAGGCCCATCTTCGAGAGCAGTCGGAAGAGCGTGATCGAGATGACCGCGACGGGTATCGAGGCGCTCACGGTGAGTCCGACCTTCAACACCAGGTAGAGCGACGACGCGCCGAAGACGATACCGAGGAGCGTGCCCATGATGAGCGGCACGGGCGTCAGCTCGCGCAGGTGCGCGGCGGAAGGGATGAAGGGCCGGAACGACGCGAGGTAAGGGTTGTCCGGCGTCCAGCCGGTGCGATCCGGGAACTCCTGCGCGGCTGCGGCGGCTGCGCGTTCAGCGTCAACAGTTGCCATCAGAAGCGACCTCCGACAAAAACTTTCGAGCTACAAGGGAAGAGCCAGATAGGGGTTCGTGGCGCTACTTTACACGCGCACGGCACAGAAAGGCAAAGGAAAAGCGGAGGTCAGAGGTTAGAGGTTAGAGGTTAGTTTTTCTTCAACATCGCGCAGTGCGGTTCTCGCGGGGCCGTCGTTCGGGCAGGCTTACTAGCCTCTAACCTTTAACCTCTCTGACGTGTGGGGCGGAAGCCTGCCGGGTGCGCGCGGCGTTGTGCTAAACTCTTCAGCCCAACCCGGAATGAGCTTTCCGCCGACCCCGAAATGCCAAAGCTGAGGTCTAAAGAGATGCCGAGACGCCTTCTCTCCTTCGCTCTCCTTCTGGCCGCGCTCCTCGCGCTCGCGTACGCGCCCGCAC
>JALZHC010000494.1 GCA_030914105.1 Acidobacteriota bacterium | reverse complement strand
TCTCAATCACAGTCAACGGCATCAAGTTTCCGAACCCGTTCCTGCTCGGCTCCGGCCCGCCGGGGACGAACGCGCGCGTGATTGCCAAGTCGTTCGACGCCGGGTGGGGCGGGGTGGTGGCGAAGACCGTCAGCCTGGAGAGCGCGAAGGTCGTCAACGTCGCGCCGCGCTACGGTCGCCTGCGCTCGCGCGACACGGGCGAGGTCATCGGCTTCGAGAACATCGAGCTGATCAGCGACCGCCCCATCGAGGTCTGGCTCGAAGAGTTTCGCGCGCTCAAGAAAGAGTACCCGAACCACGTCCTCATCGCCTCGATCATGGAGGAGTACGAAAAGTCGCGTTGGCAGGAGCTGACGCGCGTGGTGCAGGAGACGGGCGTGGATGCCTTCGAGCTGAACTTCTCGTGCCCGCACGGCATGACCGAGCGCAGGATGGGTTCGGAGATGGGCGAACACCCGGACTTGACCGAGGAGGTCACTGCTTGGGTCACAGAGGTCTCACGGATTCCCGTCTGGGCGAAGATGACTCCGAACATCACGAGCATCAGGGAGCCTTCGCTCGCGGCGGTGCGCGGCGGGGCGGTCGGCATCTCGGCCATCAACACCATCCTCTCGGTCATCGGCGTAGACCTCGACACCTTGCGCCCGCTCCCCTGCGTCGAAGGCTACACGGTGCCCGGCGGCTACTCGTCGCAGGCCGTGCGGCCCATCGCGCTGCGGATGGTGAGCCAGCTTGCGCGCGCGTTGCCCGAAGGTGTCTCCATCAGCGGCATCGGCGGCATCGAACGCTCGCACGACGCCATTGAGTTCATGCTGCTCGGCGCTTCGACCGTGCAGCTCTGCACGGGCGTGATGCTGCACGGCGTCAAGATCATTGACGAGCTGAAGGAAGGTCTGGCGCAGTTCATGTCCGACAAGGGTTTCGAGTCGGTGCAGGAGTTCGTCGGCAAGAGCATCCCCTTCTTCTCGACTCACATGGACTTGGTCAATCGGATGAAGGAGGCCAAGCGCATCCGCGCCGGCGAGTCGAGCCGCGACAACGACTGGGCCGAGAAGAGCATCACCGAGAAGACCGAAGAGCTGACCTCCGAGCGCACGAGCGGGCAGTCCTGAGCCGCCCCGCCCGTGCGATCCTCAACTTTGTGGGGGCTTGAAAAATGTCTGGAACCTTCAGCGTCGCAGACGCGCACGCGGGCGGCCTGACTTCGCCCGAACCCTTTCGCTCCGGGCACGCGCGCGCGCAGGCGGTCGTCGCCCTCTTCGTCGTCTACATCCTCGCCAACTTGGCCGCGCTCGTCTCGAACCTGCTCCAGTTGAGGATGCTCTCGGATGTGACCGCCGGAGTCCGCTACACGCGGAGCCAGCTTCAGTTGAACGACCTCCGGCAGGCGGCCATTAGCTTCCTCTCCCTCATCGTCTACGTCACGCTCGCCGTCGTCTTCCTCCTCTGGGTACACCGCGCCTATCGAAACCTGCGCGCGCTCGGCAACCCGGAGCGGCTGCTCAACCACTCGCCGGGCTGGGCGGTCGGCAGTTTCTTCATCCCACTCGTGAACCTCTACCTGCCTTACAAGATCGTGAGGGAGATTTGGGACTTGAGCGACCCGAACGTCCGCACACAGGACGACCTCATGTTCTTCCAGCCGGGCGGCTCGCCGCTGCTGGTCGTCTGGTGGCTCTCGTGGATAGCCATCAACATCGTCGGCACAATCATCTTCCAACTGGCGCTGGGCGCGAAGTCGCTGGAGACGCTTCTGTGGATGACGAAGGGCCTCATCATCATGCGCACTCTCAACGTCGTCGCGGCGGTGCCCGCGCTCCTCGTCGTCCGGCAGATTGACCGCCGGCAGGAGGAGCGCAGTCGCTACGTCAGCTACGCGCCGGAGTTGCCGCCGCCTCCGCCCGTCTTCAACCAGCCGATAGCCAAAGAGCCGCAGCCTTCACCCGCCGAAGAGCCGCGGCCTTCGCTCGCCGAAGAGCCGCAGCCTTAGCGTGCCGGCTCTTCCCGCCTGACTTTAACTTCCGCGACGGCGACGACGCCCGCAGCTCACACGAACGAGCCGGCCTCGCACACTCAAACGAACGAGCCGGCCTCGCACAGCAATCTTTCGAGCCTCTGCTCGCGGACGCCGTAGAACTCTTTGAGCGCGCGATACTCGCCGAGCGCTCCCTCGGCGTCAGACTTCCCTTCCGACCTCACCGCCGCAATCAGCGTGTTCTTGCGCGTGTGCTCGGTCGAGACGAACTCGAAGACACGGACGCGGTAGCCCGCGCGTTCCAGGAGGAGCGCGCGCAGAGAGTCGGTCACGGCCTCTGCCTGTCGTTCGAGCAGAATGCCGTGGCGCAGAAGTCCGCTCAGGGGCGCGGGCGCGACGATCTGCGGCCTCAGCTCCTTGTGGCAGCAGGGCGCGGCGATGATGACGGAGGCGCGCGCGCTGACGCCCTTGAAGAGCGCTTCGTCGGTCGCCGTGTCGCAGGCGTGGAGCGCGATGAGGATGTCTGTGGCGGGCAGCTCGAAGTCTTCGATGTGGCCGGCCTGAAAGCTTAAATTCTCGAAGCCCGCGCGGCGCGCAACGTCGTTGCAGAGCTCCACGAGTTCGGGCCGCGCCTCGACGCCGCGAACTTCCGCGCGCAGGCCGAGCGAGTTGCTGAAGTAGTCGTAGACGGCGAAGGTCAGATAGCCCTTGCCCGAACCCATGTCCACGACGGAAATCTCTTCCCGGCCCGCGAGCGTTGAAGACTCGTAGAGCTGGCCGACCGTCTCGACGAAGCGGTTAATCTGCCGCAGCTTGTCGCCCATCGCGGGTCGCACCGCGCCGCGCTCGTCCGTCACGCCGAGGGCCTGAAGGTAGAGGTTGCCCGCGACTTGAATGGGGCGGCGCTTGCGCCGGTCGTGCCCGGCGTCGGGCGGCGCTTTGAAGCTTGGCGGGCCGCTGACGAGGCGCGACTCGCCCCTGCGATTGAACTCCAGCCGCAGGTCTTTGGCGGTCGTGAAGAGGTGGCCGCTTCTGAACTCCGAGCCGAGCAGTCCGCGTATGAGCCTGATGCCCTCTTCGGGCGCATGATTACTCGTCACGTCTCTCGTCTTGTGCCGGTAGAGGAAGGAGAGGCGCGCGCCGGATTTGAGCGCGACGGGGCGGACGTAGAGGTTCTTCAAGTCAAACTCGCCGGCGCGCGGCTTGGCGAGCGTGAGGCGGACGAAGGAGCCGCTGGCAATGCTCTCTTCGAGAGAGTTGAAGAACTGCTCCGCGTGCGTCTCGGCCATGCGCCTATTCTAAAACAACGCATCGCCGCGCGCCGCTCCGCGCAACAGCGTTGGAAGGCGCGCACTACTGCTCCGCAGCACCTTCTTCTGCCTTTAATGAATCCTTGCCGGAACATAAGTGTGACATCAGCGGCGGGATTTCCGCGAGCAGTTCGCGCGCGAGGAAGCCGACGAGTCCGAGACGCTCGCTCAGGCGCTCGCCCGCAAGCGCGTGCAGGTGCACGCCCCACGCGGCTGCTTGAAGCGGCTCGGCCCCGCGCGCGAGCAGCCCGGCGATCAGCCCCGCGAGCACGTCGCCCGACCCGGAAGTCGCCAGCCCGACGCCGCCCGCGCGGTTGACGTAAGCCTCGCCGCGCGGAGAGGCGACGAAAGTCTCGCGCCCTTTAAGCGCGACGACGGCGCGGAAGTCACGCGCCGCGCGCCTTGCCGATTCGAGCGGCGCGGCGGAAATCTTCTCCTTCGCCTCGCCGTAGATGTCTGCCAGCTCCTCCGCGTTCGGCGTGACGACGGCGCGACCAGCGTGCGCGTGCAGAAGCCCTCCGTCCCCGCCCAGGCACGCGATTGCGCCCGCGTCGAGCACCACGGCCACGTCGCGGCAGAGGCCGAGCGTCCCCTCGACGAACCTGACGACCGACTCGTCCTCAAGCATCCCCGGCCCGACGCACACGCACTGAGCGCGCCCCGCGTGCCCCTTAAGCTTGTCGCACGCAGACCTCGCGAGCCTGCCCGCCTTCGTCTCCTTC
>JALZHC010000493.1 GCA_030914105.1 Acidobacteriota bacterium | reverse complement strand
GCTCTCGACCATCCTCGCGCGCGCAGACCTACACCCGCGCCTCGTCAACGGCAGCGACTACCCTCTGCCCGCCGTCAACGCGCTCATACGCACCGCGCCGCTCGTCAAGGCCGGCTACATCGACCCGGAAGAGCGCCGCCCCTTGCGCGAGATTTACGGCTTCAACCCGCTGCTCTTCGACTTCGTGCTCAAGCGCCGCCTGCGCCTTCCCGGCACGAACAAGCGCCTGCCGGCTTCCGTCTTCATGTCGCACACGGAACTCTGAGTCCGCGCGTTCGTCAAAGTTAAAGAGTTGAAGTCCGGCGTGCCCGTGTTAAAGAGTTGAAGTCGGGCGTTGCCCGCCCGTGCTTTCCGGCGGGAATTGGCCGAAGAATGAGAAAAAACGGGCGTCGCGAACTCGTCATCGTGATGCAATATGTTTGCAACCAAAGCCCGCCCGGTCGGGATTACTATTGACTCACTTAACGGGCGTTCCTTCTGAGAACGAGTGAAACTTTGGGGCAGGCCACGCAAGTGGCCATCGGGGGTTAGGCCATGGGGGGGCCTGACCCCCATTCTTTTTGAACGCAGAAGTCGGCAACGCCGAACGATGAACTAAGGGAGGGTTTTGGGTTTTGGGTTCTGGGTACTGGTGAAAAGCGAGCCAACCCCCAGCACCTAAAACCCAGCACCCATTCTTAGTTCATCGTTCGGCGTTGCCGACTTCTGCGTTTTAAGAATAACCCTTGACAAACTCCGCAGGGTACTTATCATATGCCTGCCTTTCCAAAGGGTCAGACCACAGTCTGAGCACTTCGCAAAACCCAGACAGCCCAGGGTGTTTTAACCGTCCGTCGCTTTAGTGAGAACCGAGCGGAAGCCTCTTTGGAGCGGTAAGCACGCAGTTTCCTTCCGGCTCCGGGCGCTCCGCTTTCGACTACTGATCTCTCGGCCAGCGTCAGCCCTGCCCCAAAGAGAACCTCTCACTTCTTGCGCCGCCGAAATGAGGCGTCGCGGCGCAAGTCACTCCGTCAACCTTCGCCCGCGCGCGCCCAGCCCGGCCCGCGCCGCGGCCCATCCAAAGGAGAACCCTTATGGCCTACATCTCGAAAAGGAATCGAAGGAGGGAGAGGGAAGTCCAGCAGGCCCTCGACAACAGGCTGGAGCTTGTCAGAGAAGGATTCACACGCCGCGACCTCATCAAGATGGGCTTGATGACGAGCGCCGGCGTCCTCATCCCGAAGGGCGGACTCACACACGCGCAGAACTACTCCGGCAGTGGGGGCGGTAGCTACGGCGACAGGAACAGTTGCTACGGCGGCTGCAACGTCGGTTGCAGCCCGCAGCCCGCGCAAGTCTTCGTTGACCCGCTCCCGATCCCGCCGGAGCTGCCCGCGCGCCCCTTGACCGACGCCGGCCTCCAGTTCGGCGCGCCGCCCTCTCTTTGCCCGAACAACACGCCGAACCCGAACAACGGCAACCTGCCCTTCGAGGGTCGCGGACAGTTCAACGGCTCGCTTCGGCCCGGCACGGACTGCTTCCAATACTTCAACCAGTACACGCCGCAGCAGTACTTCGTCCAGCGGCTGCGCGCCAACACGAACTTCCGCTTCACCTCGGACACGAACATCCCCGCGCAGACCATCTGGGGCTTCAACCTCGGCGGCTCGGCCTCCTCGGACGTGGCGACCTTCCCCGGCCCAACCGTCGTCACGCGCTACCAGCAGCCCTGGGTCATCCGCCGCTTCAACGAGCTACCCACGCAGAGCCAGAACCTCGGCTTCGGCGTCCCCGAAGTCTCCACGCACCTGCACAACTTCCACACCGCGCCCGAATCCGACGGTGGCCCCTGCCGCTGGTTCTTCCGCGGACAGTATTTCGACTACTACTACACGGCGCAGCAGGCCGGCTTCGCCTCCGACCACCAGCCGAACGGCGACATCAACGAGTCGCTCTCGACGCTCTGGTACCACGACCACCGCATTGACCACACAGCAGAGAACGCCTACAAGGGCATGGCCGGCTTCCACCTCATGTTCAACCAGTACGACACGGGCAACGAGACGACGGGATACCGTCTGCCCAGCTACCCGCAGTACGACATCCCCATCATGCTCGCCGACAAGCTGCTCGACCCCTCGACCGGCCTTCTCTGCTTCGACACCTTCAACTTCAAGGGCCTGCTCGGCGACCTCCAGTTAGTCAACGGCGTCATCCAGCCGTACCTCAACGTCAGCGCCCGCCGCTACCGCTTCCGCGTCCTCGACGGCGGCCCCTCGCGCTTCTACGAGCTGTTCCTCACAGACCCGCTCTCGCCCTCGACGGTCATCCCCTTCTGGGTCATCGCCAACGACGGCAACCTCCTGCCCACTCCCATACAGGTCACGAGCTTCCGCTTGAGCGTCGGCGAGCGCTACGACATCATCATTGACTTCAACCAGGTCAAGAGTCTCATCGGCAGCCACACCGCAGTCCGGTTGGAGAACCGTCTGCAACAGACCGACGGCCAGGGGCCGAGCTGCACAATCCTCTCCGCGGGCCAGGGCGTCTCCTGCCTTGAGTTCCGCATCGGCGGCGCGGCGACGGACAATAGCGTTGACCCGGCCACGCACCCGACGTTTTATCAGTTGCCCTCGGTCGTCACGCCGCGCATCACGCGCAACTTCGTCTTCGACCGCAACAACGGCCAGTGGACGGTCAACAACAAGTTTGCGAGTTGCAACGAGCTTCGCTTCACCGTCACGCAGAACTCGGCGGAGAACTGGATCATCAAGAACCCGCGCGACGACTGGCAGCACCCCATTCACATCCACTTCGAGGAGCACCAGATACTCACGCGCTCAAGCAACGGCGGTCGCTATTCGAGCTACAGTGGGTCGAGCTACAACAGCAGCTACGGCAACGGCTGCGCCTTCCAGGGCGGCGGTGGCGGTATGAGCACCACGCGCTCGAACGTCCCCAACGTCGAGGTCGCGCGCAAGGACGTCACACGCCTGCAAGGCGACGAGGACGTGAAGCTCTTCTTCCGCTTCCGAGACTTCCACGGCGACTACCCGATGCACTGCCACAACATCATCCACGAGGATCACGCCATGATGCTCCTCTTCCAGGTGCAGCCCGGCGTCACGGACAACAACCAGAACCCTTGAAACCAGCCGCCTCGAAAGGGCGAAGCGAACGTTAGAAAGGAGCAAAGACTATGAAGAGGATGACACGCAGAGGCTGGCTGGCGTCGGTCGGGACGACTGCGGCGACCGCGGCGGGAGCAGTTGCCGCGGCGCGCGCGCAGGAGAAGCCCGCGGCGGGCGGCAAGCCTGCGAACGAAGGCAAGCGTTACAACTTCCAGAACCTCTCGCCGCGCGAGCTGATACAGCGCCGCCACCTGCCGAACGTCGAGCTAATCACGCAGGACGAGAAGAAGGTTCACTTCTACGACGACCTCGTCAAGGACAAGCGCGTCGTCATACAGTTCATGTTCACGCGCTGCAAAGACATCTGCCCCGTCATCACGCACCACCTCGCGGAGGTGCAGGCGCTGCTGGGCGGTCGCGTCGGGAGAGACATCTTCTTCTACTCAGTCACGCTGAGTCCCGAAGAAGACACGCCCAAAGACCTGCGCGCGTTCGCCAAAGAGCACGGGGCCGGGCCGGGCTGGGCGTTCCTGACCGGCAAGCCCGAAGACATCTTCCTGCTGCGCAAGTCGCTCGGCTTCTTCTACGACGACCCCAAGCAGGACGCCGACCGCAACAACCACTCCGGCATGATCGTCGTCGGCACCGAGCCGCTCATGCGCTGGGCGATGTGCGAAGGCGGGGCCAAGCCCGAATGGATCGCCACCGTCATCCGCACCGAGATGGACGCCCCGCTTCAAGGCTCTGTGGACGGCGTCAAGCAGGCCGACATAGCCATCCACGCTAAAGGTAACGAAGACGCGGGCGCGCAACCCGCGCCGGTAGACCACACGCACATGCATCACATGAAATAAGCGTTCGCGCTCCCCGTCCGCTCTGTGTCTATTCATTCTTGAGCACAGC
>JALZHC010000066.1 GCA_030914105.1 Acidobacteriota bacterium | reverse complement strand
ACACGACCTTATATTCTGACGACGAGGGCTGGGCGACGGTGGCGTTCTTTGACGACCCGGGCTGGCACGGGCCGGGGCGGACGGGAGCGTTCGAGGATGAAGTGGTGCAGATAGCTCTGGACGGCTCGCAGCGCATACGCCGCCTGCTGCACCACCGCTCGAAGGTTGATAACAAGTCGGCGGCCAGCGGCTACTGGGCACAGCCGAAGCCGACGATCTCGCGCGACGGGCGCTTCATCGCCTACACTTCAAACTGGGGGAGGACGGACAGGTACGACCTCTTCATCGCGAAGATTGAGCCAGCGCCGCCGTCGGCGAAAACATCTCCGCGGCCCGGCCCCGCGTCGAGGCCGCGGCGCATCGGCGGAGCGGGGCGTCGCGCCCCCGGGCGTTGAAGGTTTCGAGGTATGCTGAAGAAGTTCAAGCAGGCGACACTCACGTCACTGAAGGCTTCGGGCGTCTTCGGCCTGGCGGACAGGAGTCGCTGGCGTCGCGCGCGCCTGCTGATACTCGGCTACCACGGCGTCTCGCTCGAAGACGAGCACGAGTGGGATCCTTCGCTCTTCATGTCGCCCGAAGTGTTCGCCGCGCGCCTGCGTCTCATCAAGTCTGCGGGCTGTGCGGTGCTGCCGTTGGGCGAGGCCGTCGCGCGGCTCCACGCGGGCGAGCTGCCGGACAAGGCCGTCGCCATCACCTTCGACGACGGCACGCAGGACTTCCGCGAGCGTGCCTACCCGCTCCTCGCCGAAGCGGGCCTCGACGCCACGCTCTACCTGACGACCTTCTACTCCGAGTTCAAACGCCCGGTCTTCAACATCGTCTGCTCTTACCTTCTCTGGAAGGGCCGCGCCGCGCGGCTCGACCTCGCGCCTTTCGTCGGTCGCGACGCTGCGGCTACGCTCTCCGGCGGCGCGTCGCTCGACCTCTCGGACGCCTCGACGCGCCAGCGTGCGGCGCGCGAGCTGCGCGAGTTCGCAGAGCGCGAGAGGCTCTCCGCAGAGGAGAAGGACGCGCTCGCCGCGCGCCTCGCGCGCACTTTGAAAGTGGACTACGAGAAGCTCTGCGCGCGCCGTCTCCTGCACATCCTCGCGCCCGAAGACGTGAAGTCTCTGTCCGAAGGCGGCGTCTCTATAGAGCTTCACACGCACCGCCACCGCGCGCCGCTTGAACGTGCGCTCTTCCTGCGCGAGATAGAAGACAACCGCCGGCGCATCAGCGCGTTGACGGGCCGGACGCCCGTGCACTTCTGTTACCCTTCGGGCGTCTACGACGCGCGCCACCTGCCCTGGCTCGAAGAGGCGGGCGTGCAGACGGCAACGACCTGCGAAGTGGGCCTCGCCTCGCGCGCGTCGAACCCTTTGCTTCTGCCGCGGCTGCTCGACACCTCTTCGCTCTCGCCGGTCGAGTTCGAGGGCTGGCTGACGGGGGTCGCGGCGGCGATGCCGCGTCGCCGCGCGGCAGGTTATGTGGCCGGATGAGGGCGTGCGGAAGTTATCTCTTGGGGAAGGGAAGCCGAGGAAGGGAAGTCGCGGCACTTAAGTTGTGAGTCGTCGTCTGACGGCGGGAGGGCGGGCGCGGCGGAGAGGAGTTCGGGTTTGCAGGACGACGCGCGGTCGGAGCTTCGAGACGACTCGCGGGCGACGCGAGCGGATGCGGCGCGAGCCGCGCAGGCCGCGCCGCTCGTCAGCGTCGTCGTCCCCGCATACGACTGCGCCGCCTTCATCAGTGAGACGCTCGACTCGGTCTTCGCGCAGACGCTCAAGGACTTCGAGGTCGTCGTCGTCAACGACGGCTCGCCCGACACCGTAGAGCTTGAGCGCGCGCTCGCGCCTTACCTCGCGCGCGTCAACTACGTCAGGCAGGAGAACCGCGGCGCGGGCGCGGCGCGCAACCGCGGCATCCGAGAGGCGCGCGGTGAGTTCATAGCCTTCCTCGACGGCGACGACGTGTGGACGGCGCCCTACCTCGAACGGCAGTTGAAGTTCATGCGGGAGGGCGGCTACGACCTGGCCTACGCCGATGCGCTGCTCTTCGGCGACTCGCCGGACGCCGGCAAGACCTACATGCAGACCGCGCCGTCCGAAGGGCCTGTGACTTTCCTCAGTCTCATACGCGGCGAGTGCAACGTCATCACTTCGGGCGTGGTCGCACGCCGCCAGTTGGTCGTCGAAGCCGGCGCGTTCGACGAGTCTCTGCGCAACTCGCAGGACTTCGAGCTGTGGGCGCGGCTCGCGCGCGGCGGCGCGCGCATCGGCTACCAGCGCGAGGTGCTCCTGCGCTACCGCTGCCGCGAGGGGAGCCTTTCGGGCGACACGATGAACCGGCTGGCGCGCGAGGTGCGAGTCTTCCGCTGGATCGCAGACCGATATGACCTGACTGAGGAAGAGCGCGCCGAACTCTCGACGGCGATTGAGCGGCAGCAGGCCGCCATCCAGCTCGAAGAGGGGAAGGCGCGTCTGCTCGGCGGGCGGTTCGAGGAGGCGCGCGCCTCTTTCGAGTCCGCGCGGCGCGTGCTCGGCGGCTGGAAGCTCGGCGCGGCGCTGCTGCTGCTGCGCGTCTGGCCGCGACTCCTCCTCAGGCTCGTGCGCGCGCGCCTGCGCACGCAAGCCTGAGCCGCGCGAGCCGGCGGGGCCGGACGGCGGCGGCTGGGAAGGCGGCGTCCGCGTTCGCTTTTTTGTTGCCGGGCTTCGCGGCTTTAAGCTAATCTGGAAAGTGCGTGCGCCGCGCCCGCGCGCCGCGCGCCTCCGTCGGGTGGGAGTGAGGCGCGTGAAACTTCTTCTCGCGCCGCGCCCCTCCCGCTCCGGGCGGCCTTCGGGTTTTCGTGATGCCCCTTTCAATCTCGCCGAGACAAATCTGGAAGCCTCTGCTGCTGGCAGCCGCCGTCGCCTTCGTCTACTGGGGCGTGCTCGCGCGCCTCGGCCTCTTCTGGTGGCAGGACGAGAACTACTCGCACGGCCTGCTCATCCCCTTCATCATCGGCTACATCCTCTGGGCCGGGCGTGACAACCTCGCGCGCACCGAGAAGCGACCGCGCGCCGGCGTGGGCGCGGCCTTCGTCGCCCTGGCGCTCATCGCGCTGTGGGCGGGGACGGCGGGCGCGGAGCTGTTCGTGCAGCGCACGTCGCTCGTCCTTCTGCTCGCGGGGCTGTGCGTCTACTTCTGGGGCTGGTGGTTGCTGCGCGCGGTGGCGGTGCCGCTCGTGCTGCTCGCGCTGGCGATCCCGATCCCGTCCATCGTCTTCAACAAGGTCGCGTTCCCGCTCCAGCTCTTCGCGTCGCGCTGCGCCGTGTGGGTGATGCAGACGGTCGGCATTCCGGTTCTGCGCGAGGGCAACGTCATCGAGCTGTACCCGCTCGGCGCGGCGACGACCAAGCGTCTCGAAGTAGTCGAGGCGTGCAGCGGTATTCGCAGCCTGATGACGCTCGTCACGCTCGCCGTCGTCTTCGCGTACTTCACAAGCCCCTCGAAGGATGACGGCGACGGCGTGGCACGAGGCGACGGCGCGGGCGACGACAAAAGCGTCGGGCCGCGCCGCGTCGGCGACCGACGCCTCTCGCGCTACGCGGCCTGGCGCGCAGTCCTGATCGTCCTGGCCGCCGTGCCCATCGCCATCATCACGAACGCGGCGCGCGTGAGCGGCACGGGCGTGCTCGCGCGCTACTACGGCACGCAGGTCGCGGACGGCTTCTTTCACGAATTCTCCGGCTGGGTCATCTACGTCGCGGCCTTCCTCCTGCTCTTCGCCTTCGGCTGGCTCATCGACCGCTTCAACCCTTCGCGGCGCGGCGGCAAAGGCAAAGGCGGCAAAGCCGAGGCTGTCTCCGAGGCTGTGGATGAGAAGAACCCTGTCGCGGACGTGGACGGCACGGTCGTCGGCAGCGCCGCGCAGATGTCGGTCGGCGGCGGCGAGGGGAGCGTGAGTTAAGGGCGAGGATGGTGTTTTGATGAAGTCGCGTGGCGGACACTTCTGGCTGATGCTGGCGCTGCTTTTGGCGGGCGGCGCGGTGATTAACTTGTGGGCGGCGGCGGGCGAGGCGCGTGTGCCGCGAAAGAGCCTGGCGGAGTTTCCCGCAGAGTTGGGCGGCTGGCAGAAGCGTGGGCCGGACGCTCGCTTCGACGCGGAGACCGAGGCCGTCCTGCGCGCCGACGACTACGTGTCGCGCGACTACATGACGGCGGACGGGCGCGCGGCCTCTCTCTACGTCGGCTACTACCTGACGCAGCGCACGGGCGCGACCTACCACAGCCCTCTCAACTGCCTGCCCGGCTCAGGCTGGGAGCTGAACGAGCCGGGTACGGTCGAAGTCAAACCCGCCGACGGCTCGCGCGCCTTCGAGGCCAACCGCTACCTCATCACTCACGGCGGCGAGCGGCAGTTGCTCGTCTACTGGTATCAGGGGCGCGGGCGTGCCGTGGCGAGCGAGTACCGCGACAAGCTCTACACCGTTCTCGACAGCATGCGTCTGCGCCGCTCCGACGGCGCGATGGTGCGCGTGCTCGTGCCCGTCGGCGGCTCCGAGGCGGAGGCCGCAGAGACCGCCGCGCAGTTCGCCGCGCAGGTCGCGCCGCGCCTCGCGCCCTACGTGCCGAACTGAGGGGCAAAATAGCGCTTGTCTTTTCGGCGCGGCTCAGGCATTTTTAGAGGAAGGGAAGCCTCATTAGACATTTATAACCCTTACCGCTCCCGGCTGCCCCGCCGGGTCGGAGTTGAAAAGAAGCCGGAAGGAAGTTTCCGCCCACAAGCGCACGCCTTTGCCCGCGCGCGCCGACGGTGCGGCGACGACGAATCTGGAAGCGCGAAGGCCCAGACGACGCGGGCCGCCGCGGGTTCTTCCAGAATTTTGAGCGGAAGGCTTCGAGAAGGACTTGACCGCCGAGCGACTCGCGGAGGCTTTGCCCGCCGTCAGCGAGCCGGCGCGGCGGTCGGATTAAAAGCGGCGACCCGCTCCGCAAGCGTCCGTGCCCGGACGCGAAAGAGTCTAAGGTCGCTCGCGGCCCAAAGAAGGAGTGCCCGTCAGATGAATCTTCAAGAGTGCCCTCGTGCCCGGACTCTCCGGGTGCTGCCCGCCGTCCTGCTCGCCCTCTTCGTCGCGCTCGCCGCGTCCTGCACCAGCCCCGAAAAAGCGAAGGCCGAACACCTGCGCCGCGGCGAACAGTTCCTCAAAGACCGCAAGTGGCAGGACGCCTCGCTCGAATTCCGCGCCGCCATCCAGATAGATGA
Organism: Acidobacteriota bacterium; assembly: GCA_030914105.1. Classification (GTDB taxonomy): domain Bacteria; phylum Acidobacteriota; class Blastocatellia; order Pyrinomonadales; family Pyrinomonadaceae; genus QHXN01. The sequence continues at coordinate 5,185 of JALZHC010000066.1, read as the reverse complement.
CAACCTCGCCGCGGCCCACTGGGGACTGGCGCGCGCCTACGAACAACTCGGTCGCGGCGGCGAGTTCATCGAAGAGCTGCAACGCACGATCAGGCTCGACCCGAACAACGCCGAGGCGCGCGTCAAGCTCGCCAGCGCCTACCTCGCGGCCTACAGCGTGCGGAAGAACGACACGCTCCTCGCCGAGGCCGAGCGCCTCGCGGGCGAAATCACCGCGCGTGACCCCAAAAACCCCGACGGCCTCATCCTCACGGCCAACGTCATCTACTTCAAAGGCAACGGCAGCCCCGAGGCGGCCAAGCAGGCCGAGCAGAAGATCAACGACGCCATCAACCTCAACCCGCAGCGCGTCGAATCCTACATGGGCAAGGCCCGTCTCTACCAGTTGATGAACCGCGCCGACCTGGCCGAATCGGTCTACAAGCAGGCCATCTCGATCAACGACCGCTCGTCGCTCGCACACGTCGAGTACGGCAAGTTCCTGACGCAGACCGACCGCTCGGATCAGGCCGAGGCCGAATTTCGCAAGGCCGTCGAGGTTGACCCCGAAAACCGCGACGTGCGCTGGGTGCTCGCCAGCTACTACCTCGTCCACCAGAAGCTCGACCAGGCGGAGCCGGCCTACAGCGCCTGGGCGCACCTCGACTGGGACAAGGCCGAGGGGCGCGCGCGTCTGGCCGACTACTACGCCACGGTCGGTCGCTTCGACGACGCGGCCAATCTTTATCAGGATATCATCAAGAGCTTCCCCGACTACGCGCGCGGCCACTACCGCCTCGGCGAGATCAGCCTCCAGCGCGGCGACCAGGCGGGCGCGCGCGCGCAGGTCGAGGAGCTCTTGAAGCGCAACCAGAAAGACCCGGACGCGCTCTTCCTGCGCGCGCGCATGAGCGAGGCAGCGGGCAAGTACAAGGACGCGATTGCCGACCTCAAGACCGTGCTCGACTCAGACCCGCGCTCGAAGCTCGGCCTCTACTTCATGGCCGACGCGCTCTACCGCGACGGGCAGTTGGAGCAGGCGCGCGCGCGCGCCGCCGAGCTTGAGCGCTACTACGTTGACACACAGGAGTTTCTCCCGGCCAAGCTCCTCCAGATTCAGATCAGCCTCGACTCCGGCGACTTCGACGGCGCGAAGCGCATGGCCGACGACCTCGTCGCCAAGCTCAAGGACAAAACGCCGAGCGGCGAGCTGACGCCGCAGCTCTTGGCCGACCTGAAGACGAACGTCTTTATCCTGCGCGGCAAGGCCAACCTCGGCCTCGGCCAGAGGGCCGCCGACGCAGACGTCTCGAAGTTCATCGCCGCGGCGCGCGCCGACTTCGAGCAGGCGCGCCAGCTCGCGCCCAACTCGCCCATGCCTTACGTCAATCTCGCCGACGTTGCCGCCGCCGAGAAAAAGCCGGACGAGGCGCAGCAGCAGCTCGAGCGCGCACTCTCGCTCGACCGCACCAACTTCCAGGCGCTCACGGCGCTCATCAACCTCTCGATGGTCACGGGCCATCTCGACCAGGCTCGCCAGCGCGTCGAGCAATTGGCGAGCGAGCAGCCCACGAGCGCGCCGCTCCAGTACCTCGTCGGCCAGGCTTACCGCACGGGCAGCCAGCAGCAGCCGCCCGACCCGCAGCGCGCCGAGGCGGCCTTCCAGCGCGCCGTCCAGCAAGACCCCGATTACATGGCCGCCTACTCGGCGCTCGCCGAAATCTACGTCGCCCTCTCCACGGAGGCCCGCGCGCAGAACCGGCAGGAGGATGCCTCACGTCTGACCGACCAGGCCGTCGGCCAGTACAAGAAGATTACGGAGAAGCGGCAGGACGACTTCATCGCCTACCGTAACATCGGGCTCATTGAGGCGCAGCGCAACAACCTCGACGTGGCCGTGGACTACTACCACCGCGTCCTCTCCATCCGCCCCGACGAACCCGTGGCCGAGAACAACCTCGCGATGCTCTACGTCGAGCACGACAAGGTCAACGCCGAAGAGGCCATGCGCCTCGCGCAGGATGTGGTGCGCCGCTTCCCCGGCGAGCCGGGCTTCGCCGACACGCTCGGCCAGGTCTACCTCAAGAAGGGCCTCTACCGCGACGCCGTCGAGCAGTTGCAGAAGGTGGTCGCGGTCGCCTCCAGAACCGGCCACGACAATTCGCTCTACCGGTGGCACCTCGGCCAGGCGCTCGCCGCCGCTGGCGATAAACAGGGCGCGCGCCGCGAGCTGCAAAAGTGTCAGGAGCTTTACGCGCAGGAGCAGCAGCGCGCCGTCAAGTCGCCGACCGCCACCCCCATCGAAGACGTGCGCCGCACGCTTGAAAGCCTTTAAGGCCGTGCTAAGTGATAAGTGATGAGTGATAAGTTAACTGCTTTTACTCATCACTTATCACTTATCACTTATCACTTCGGAGTTTGCCATGAGTGTTGAATTTCGACAGCGCAAGCCGGGCGAGCTGGCGCGGATGATCTGGCGGAGGAAGTGGCTGATCGTTTTGCCGACCGTGGCGGTCGCCGTCGGCGTCGGCGTCGGCGTGTGGAAGCTCCCGAACGTCTACGAGTCCACGACGCTTCTGACCGTCAGGCCGGCCAGCATCTCGACCTCGGTCGTCCCGCAGCTCTCCGACAGCGAGCTGACCATCCGCATCAACAACATCACGCAGGAGGTCACGAGCCGCTCGACGCTGGAGCCGATGATCGAGCGTTACGGCCTCTACGCGCGCGAGCGGCAGCGCGGGGCCTCGATGGACGAGCTGGTCGAGCAGATGCGCACCAGGGACATCAAAATCAACCTCAACACCAGCCGCAACGAGATCACCAACGGCTTCTTCCTCTCCTTCCGCGGCGCCGAGCCGCGCTCCGTCCAGGGCGTCACCGAAGAGCTGGCGCGCAAGTACGTCGACGCGCAGCGCCAGGGCGCGGGCCAGGACGCGACGCTGACGAAGGAGTTCTTCACCGAGAAGCTGAACCAGGCCAAGGAGCAGCTCGACGAGATAGACAAGCGCCGGCTCGCCTTCATGGAGGGCCACATCCAAAGCCTGCCGTCTTCGTCGCAGGCGCTCGTCGGCCAGCTCGCCGGCCTGCGCGAGGAGCAGAAGGCGCGCATCGCCGAGATCGGGCGGCTGAACGACCAGATCAGCGCCAACAACAAGTTCATCGCCGACCTCGCGAAGTCGAACCAGCAGCAGGTGGACGAGTTCATCGCCAACATGCAAGACCCGAAGTCAACGGCGGCCTACGCCGAGCTGGTCAAGCGCAGGGCCGAGCTTGAAACCGCGAAGCAGGCGCTGCTCAAACAGTTCAGGCCGAAGCATCCGGACGTGGTCTCTGTCCAGAGCCAGCTCGACTCCATCCAGGGTCAGATGACCGAGATGGAGGATGAGCACAAGCGCAAGGTCGAGGAGGTGCGCAAGCGTCTGACCGAGCGCGTTGACCCGCGCCTCACGTCCTACAAAGGCATCAACGCGCAGCTCCAGGGCGACGTGCAGCGCCAGCAGAGTTTGCTTTCGCAGACCGAGGCGCAGATTGCCGCCGTCACGCAGCAGATCGGCGGGGTGCCCACCTCCGAGGTCGGACTCGAAGCGCTCAACCGCGAGTATGAGTCGGCGAAGGCCGTCTACGACCAGATGGTCGAGCAGCAGAAGAAGGCCGAGATCAACGCCGACGTGGCGGGCCGCGCGCAGGGCGAATCAATCGCCGTCATCGACCCGGCGAGCCTGCCCGAACAGCCCGTCGCGCCGAAGCGCCCGCTGCTCATGCTGCTCGGACTCTTCGCGGGCCTGGCCTGCGGCATCACGCTCGCCGCGGCGGTGGAGCTGCCGCGCCTGCTCACGATCCAGACGACCGAGGACGCCGAGCACTACACGGGCCTGCCCGTGCTCGTCGCGCTGCCCGTGCTGCGGACGGCTGGCGAGGAGCGCTCATTGCGCACGCGCCGCTTCGCGCTCGCCGCCGCCTCGGTCGCGGCCACGATCCTGAGCGCCCCCGCGCTCTACTTCGTCCTCAGCCGACTGCACCTGATCGAGATGTTCGCGAACAGAGGATGAAAACCGTGATGAGTGATAAGTGATAAGTAAGAGCCGCAGTTGCTTATCACTTATCACTCATCACTTCGGAGGTTCTGAGATGTATCTCGACTTCTACGGACTCAAAGAGCTGCCGTTCGCGCTGACGCCCGACCCGCGGTTCATCTACTTTACGCCGTCGCACACGGAGGCGATGGCGAACCTGCACTACGGCATCGAGAGCGGCAAGGGTCTGATCGTCGTCACCGGCGAGGTCGGCACGGGCAAGACGACCATTCTGCGCTGGATGATGAACCGCCTCGACCGCACCGTGCTCGTCGCCTACCTCTTCAACCCGCGCATGAGCGTCTCGGAGTTCTACGAGTACATCTCCTCGCCCCGGCTCCTCGACGTTCCGCGCTGGGAGAGCAAGTCGGAACTTCTCCTCAGGCTCGGCGAGGTTCTGGACTCGCGCCACTCGCGCGGCCTGCGCACCGTACTTATCATCGACGAGGCGCACGGATTATCGCCCGCCGTGCTCGAAGAGATACGACTGCTCTCGAACTTCGAGTCCGACTCGGCGAAGCAGTTGCAGATCGTCCTCACGGGCCAGCCGGAGCTGCGCGACGTTCTTAACCAGCCGGAGCTGCGCCAGCTCAAGCAGCGTATCGCGCTGCGCTGCCAGATCAAGCCGCTCCCCGACATCCACGAGACCGAGCGCTACATCGCCTCGCGCCTTCTGGCCGCCGGCGCGGAGCGCACCGACATCTTCAGCACGGCGGCGGTTGACCTCATCTTCCGCTGCTCCGAGGGCATCCCGCGCCAGATTAACAACCTCTGCGACAACGCCCTGCTCGCCGGCTACGCGGCCGGAGCGGAAACCATCAGCCGCTCCATCATCGAAGAGGTGGCGGAGACTTTCGACATGCTGCCGCGCGCAGATCGTGGCCGCCAGATGGGCGAAGAGCGCGAAGCCCCTGCACGCATCTTTACCGCCGCCGGTCGCGCCGAGCTGTGGTCTTCGGGCGCCGGCCCAGGAGGAGCGGGAGGCGCGCAGGCCGAAAGCGCCGCGCCTAAAAACGCGCCGCATCAAAGCACGTCGCAGCAACGGCAAAGCGTACAGCCGCAGAGCAGCAGCAGCAGCCGTAGCAGCGCCGCTGCTGCTGTCGCGGTCGAGCGGCGTTCGGTCGAGCAGGAAG
>JALZHC010000492.1 GCA_030914105.1 Acidobacteriota bacterium | reverse complement strand
GCACATAGACCCGCGCATCAACATCGCGCCCGGCCTCGAAGCCATACGCCGCGCGCGTCGGCCCGACCTACAGCCGCACGCCTCTGCGCCGCCGCCGACCGTCGAGGTCGCGCGCCGCCCCGTCACCTTCGCCGGCGACCTCTCGACCGTCAGCATCTTCGACGCCGTGCAGGTCATCGAGAACTCGCGCCTCACCGGCGCGCTCGCAATCGAGAGCGCCGAACGCCGCGGTCGCGTCCTCTTCAACGACGGACGCATCGTTGACGCCGAATGCGCCGAGGCGCAGGGCACGCTCGCCTTCCGCCTCATCGTCGAAGTCACCTCCGGCGCGTTCGACTTCGAGAAGGCCGCCAGCGAATTTCCCGTCCGCATTCAAGCCCTCACCAACACCAACCTCATCCTCGACACGCTCCGGCAGTTGGACGAAGAGAAGAATGAGGCAGAGTAGGCAGAAGCCAGTAGTCAGTAGTCAGTAGAGAAGCTTTCTCTTCCTGAGATGCGCTGCTACCCGAGGAGGCTCAACCGTCAGAAGAGACAAATCTACTGGCTACTGACTACTGGCTTCTGACTACCGCCTTTCAATCCATGAGCACGCGCGTGCGCAGACTTTCGGCGACTTCGAGGGCGGCCAGGAGGCGGAGGAACTGTTGGTAGTTTCGGCTGCGGGAGCGGACGCGCTGGCGCTCGTCTTCGGAGAGGTCTTGGCGCAGGATGAGATCGAGGAAGTCGTGGTAGTCGGCTGTGGCCGAGAGCGGCAGTTCGCGCGTGTAGGTCGTGCGCGCGGCGTCCTCGGAGGTGAAGCCGGCGAGCGCGTCGAAGAGGTTGTCGGTCGTCAGGTGCGCGCCCTGTCGCGCGAGCTTGATGGGCAGGCGCAGCTCGAAGAAGCGCAGGCCGCCCGTGGTCGTCACGGCGCGCAGAGACTTTGTGCCCTCGCCGTCGAACGGCGAGTCCGGGTCGAGCAGCACGCGCAGAAGCCGCGGCCAGTCCGGCTCGTCCACGGTGTCGAGCGTGAGCTGCACGCGGTCTGCGAGGAACTTCTCGAACTGCGCCTCTACGGGATAGGTGACGCGGCCCAGGCAGCCCACCGGCTCGCCCTCGCCCGCGGCCTCGCGGGGCAGGTGCGCGGGGCACTTCGAGCAGATGACGGTCTCCTCCTTCATGCGCTCGATCTCGTCGGCGGCGCGCTCGACGAAGCGCACCTTCTCTTCCGAAGGCGCAACGTGCTCGCCCGTCGTCAGGCGCGTGTGAAGGCTTCCGAGGCGGCCCCAGGCCCGCAGATGTTCCTCGTCGTAGCGCGCGCGCAGCGCGCAGGGGTACTCGATTGCGAACTCTAAAGACAAACCGTTCTCCCGTCCGTTCGTGTGAGGCCGGGCCAGCCGAGGCGGCGATTCGGGAGGCGCGCCCGCGGCCCGTCCTGCGTTTATAATAACAGAGTCGCGCGGCGAAGCATGAGCCGGGCCGACGCGCCGCAAGCTTGAACGGAAAACTCGTCAACCGTACTAGCCGAAAACCTCGTCCGGCGTCGTACTGACGAAAGCCGCAGGGCGTTTGGAGTTGATCCCGAAGCCCCCTTGGAGGCGAAAAGGATGGCAGCCGCGCTCGAAGCCCCAGGCCCGAAGACGCTCTGGCCGGGCGGCCACCTCTTCTACTTCCGACGCGACCCGCTCAAGTTCTTTGCGCGCCTAGCGCGCGAGTACGGCGACGCGGTGCAGTTCCGCGCAGGCCCGCAGCGCGTCTTCCTCTTCAACCACCCCGACCACGTCCGCGACATACTCGTCACGCACCACGAGCGCTTCCATAAGGGGCGCGCGCTGCAACGCGCCAAGCGCCTCCTGGGCGAAGGACTGTTGACGAGCGAAGGCGACTTCCACAGACGCCAGCGGCGTCTGGCGCAGCCGGCCTTCCACCGTCAGCGCGTCAACTCTTACGCGCGCGTGATGACGGAGTTCGCCGCGAAGGCTTCGGCGCGCTGGCGCGACCGCGAGACGCTCGACATCTCGGAAGAGATGTCGCGCCTCACGCTCTCAATCGTCGGCAAGACGCTCTTCGACGCCGACGTCGGACGGGACGCAGACGAAGTGGGCGCGGCGCTCAACGAGGTGATGAACCTCTTCAACTACCTGATGCTGCCTTTCTCCGAGCTGCTGGAAAAACTGCCGCTCCCGCCGCAGCGACGCTTCGAGCGCGCCCGCGCCAAACTCGACGCCGTCATCTACCGCATCATCGAAGAGCGCCGGCGCGTTGGCCGTGACCGCGGCGACCTCCTCTCGATGCTCCTCTTGGCCGTGGACGAAGAGGACGGCGGCGGGCGCATGAGCGACGAGCAGTTGCGTGACGAAGTGATGACGCTCTTCCTCGCCGGCCACGAGACGACGGCCAACGCGCTCACGTGGGCCTGGTACCTGCTCGCGCAGAACCCGGAGGCCGAAAGCCATCTGCACGCGGAACTCGACCGCGTGCTCGCGGGCGGAAGACTGCCGGCGGTCGAAGACGTTTCGGCGCTTCGCTACACCGAGATGGTCGTCGCCGAGACGATGCGGCTCTACCCGCCCGCGTGGGCCATCGGTCGGCTCGCGCTCACGGATCAAGAGGTCGGCGGCTACCAAATCCCGCGCGGCGCGCTCGTCCTGGTCTGCCAGTACGTCATGCACCGCGACCCGCGCTTCTTCCCAGACCCCGCAGCGTTCGACCCCGCGCGCTTCGCGCCCGAAGCCAGAGAGTCGCGCCCGCAGTTCTCATACTTTCCCTTCGGCGGCGGCCCGCGCCGTTGCATCGGCGAGGGCTTCGCCTGGACTGAAGCCGTGCTGCTTTTGGCCGCGCTCGCGCGCCGTTGGTCGTTGCGTCTCGCGCCCGGCCACCATGTCGAAGCGCAGCCGCGCATCACGCTCAGGCCGGGCAAGGGCGGCGTGTTGATGACTTTGAAGAGCCGTGACGGTTGAAGCGGGTTTAGAGTTCCGGCTGTCGAGGTCTTATTCATACTTGAGCTTAGAGCGGGACGAGTTCAACGCAGAGGCGCAGAGGACGCGGAGGGGCCGCTGAGGAATACAAACTTCAAATCTGAGATTTGAAATTTTAAATCTGAGACTTCAAAGCTCGCCGCCTCAAGGCTCAACCCTCAGCGCCTCCTCTGCGAACTCTGCGCCTCTGCGTTGAATGTTACTTACTTTAAAGCTCAGGATTGCACAAACCCTGTACGCCGCCGTTTACCCGTCACGCCTTTTTCCTGCTAAGCTTAAACGCCTTTCATAAAGAGGAGGAGGCCGAAGAGTTGGCCGTCACGCAGGAGTTCATCGAGACGTTCAGGGTCGTCTGCCCGGCATGCAAGGGCGAGGTCGTGTTGAAGGAGGACGCGAGCGGCATCAAGTGTACCGAGTGCCGCCGCGTCTACCCCGTCCGCAACGACATCCCGGCGATGATCGTCGAAGAGGCGACAATCGAGGATGAAGAGCCTCAGAAGACAGGCTGAGCCGCAGGCGCACGCCCGCACGCACACGCTCGCGCCGACGCCTCCGGCGACCGACGCCGACGCGACGCCTCCGAGCTTCCTGGACGCGCCGCCTTCCGGCTCTGACGCAGGCGCCGTCGAGCCACGCCCGCTCGCGCCGGCTCGCTGGGACTGGACGGAAGTGCGGCGCGTGCTCGTCGTCCGCATGCGCTCGATAGGCGACACGGTGCTCGCCACGCCTTCGCTTCACGCGCTCAGGCGCTTCCTGCCCCGTGCGCGCATTGACGTGTTGCTCGAAGACTGGGTCGCGCCTCTGCTCGAAGGCTCGGCGGAAGTTGACCGCGTCGTCATAGTCCGACGAAAGAGCAAGTCATCGCGTCTGCGAGTGGCGCGTCAGCTTCGCGCCGAAAAGTACGACGTGGTCTACAACCTCCACGGCGGGAGCACCGCCGCGCTCATCGTGCGCGCGACCGGCGCACGCTGGCGCGTCGGCTACGGCGACTACGCCTACGCATCCCTGCACAACCACACCGCGCCGCCCTCGTCCGCTCTCTGGCGCCGCGCGCAGACTCACTCGGCAGAGC
>JALZHC010000491.1 GCA_030914105.1 Acidobacteriota bacterium | reverse complement strand
GCGCGGCGCACTTCGAGAGTCCGCTCGCCGGCCTCGCAGTCTCTTTCGTCCTGAGCGCGGCGGTCGTCCTGCTACTCCTGCTTGCCACGCGGCGCGGGCGCGCGGCGCTGGCCGACGTGCGGCAGACCTTCCGGATGCTTATACGGAGGCGCGATGCAGAGTAGCCGCGTGCGAGTCACGTCCGAAGGCGGGCGCGCGGAGGCCGGCGGCGAGGGCGCGCGCGCGACGTTCCTCGCGTCGTGCGAGCGCGGCGACCGCGTGCGACCGAAGCGCCACAGCCGGAACTACCAACACCTCCTTCTGCTCTCGGAGAAGATGCGGCGCGTCGTCGCCTCGCCGCTGCTCTCGGCGGGCGAGCGCCTGCTCGACTTCGGCTGCGGCAACAAGCCTTACCGCGAGCTGTTCTCCGCGAAGTTCACCGAACACGTCGGCGCGGACATCGAGGGGAACGAAGACGCGGAGGTCGTCATCGGCGCAGACGGTCGCCTGCCCGTCGCCGACCGAGAGTTCGACTGCGTGCTCTCGTCGCAGGTCTTGGAGCACGTCGGCGACGCGCAGCTCTACCTGCGCGAGTCCTTCCGCGTCCTTCGGCCCGGCGGCTCGCTCGTCCTCTCGACACACGGCGTCTGGCCCTACCACCCGGACCCGACCGACTTCTGGCGCTGGACGAAGGACGGACTCGTGCGCGAGATCAGCCGCGCCGGTTTTGAAGTTCAGCTCGTGCAGGGCGTCTTCGGTCTCGAAAGCTCGGCGCTGCAACTCTGGCAGGACGCGACCTACGGGCGACTGCCGCGCCCGCTCCAAACGCTCTACACCTGGTTCTTCCAAACGCTCATCGGACTCATCGAGCGACGCCACCCGGATAAACTCTCCGACGACGCCTCGGTCTACGTCGTCCTCGCGCGCAAGCCGCCGCACGACGACGCGAAGCCGAAAGATGACGCGAAGCCGGGCGACGGCGCGAAGCCGGGCGACGACGCACGCGCGCGCGCCGGAGGCGAGGACGCCGACGCCGGAGGCGACGCGTAAGACTCATGCACGTCAACACGCGGCAGATGCACGACGAGACTTCGCACACGCCCGGCGACGTGCGCGCGGACGGAGCGCGCGATGAAGATGACGCGCGCGACGCGGACGGCCTGCGCCCTGACGCGCTTGACAGCCGCGCGCGTTCGGACGTGCGCCTCTGCGTCGTCGCGCCCTACGAGCCTGTGCTTACGGAGACCTTCATCCGTGGCCACCTCGAACGACTGCCCGCGCGCACGACCCTTCTGCACAGTTGGCCGCTAATGGAAGGAGACCGCCGCGTCTTCTCCACGCCGCGCCGCGCCTACCACAAGCTTCTGCGCGCGCTGACCGGCAACACGACGCGCGAAACGAACGCGGCTTTCGTCGCGGCCCTCAGGCGTGCGCGCGCCGACGCAGTCCTCGCCGAGTACGGCGACACGGGCGCGCAGGTCGCCGAAGCCTGCCGACGCACGGGCCTTCCGCTCGTCGTGCACTTCCACGGCTACGACGCGAGCGTGCGCGAAGTCCTCGAAGAGAATGCCGAAAGCTACCCCTTCATGTTCCGCGTGGCCGCAGGCGTCGTCGCCGTCTCGCGCGCGATGCAGCGCCGTCTCATCTCGCTCGGCGCGCCGCCCGAAAAGGTTCACTACAACCCTTATGGGATCGACTGCGCGAAGTTCGGCGGCGCGAGGCCGGAGAGCGCGCCGCCCGTCTTCGTCGCCGTGGGTCGCTTCGTCGAGAAGAAGGCCCCGCAACTGACCGTCGAAGCCTTCGCCGAAGTCCAGGCCGCCGTGCCGGAAGCGCGCCTGCGCATGGTCGGCGACGGCCCGCTTCTGGAAGAGTGCCGCGCGCTGGCCTCGCGTCTCGGCGTCGAAGGCGCGGTCGAGTTCCTCGGCGCGCAGGCGCACGACTTTGTGCAGGAAGAGATGCGCTCGGCGCGCTGCTTCGTGCAGCACTCGGTCGAGGCCGCGAACGGCGACTGTGAGGGGATGCCGGTCGGCATCCTCGAAGCCTGCGCGTCGGGCCTGCCCGTCGTCTCGACGCGCCACGCGGGCATCCCCGATGTGGTCGTCGAGGGCGAGACCGGCCTGCTCGTCGAGGAGCGCGACGTGCGCGGGATGGCCGAAGCGATGCTCCGGCTCGCGCGCGACCCCGAACTCGCCGCGCGCATGGGGCGTGCCGCGCGACAGCGCGCCGCCGAAAACTTTTCGAGCGAGCGCAGCATCGCCGGTCTCTGGTCAATCATCGAGTCCGCAATCAAATCCGGCGCCGCGCGCCGTCCCCACGTCCAAGACTCGACGACTCGCTGACGACTTGCTGCTTCACTAATTCTCAACCAGCCGATAGAATTTTTCCGCCCGGCCTGTTTGCAGCCCGGCAACTCGGCGAGCGCGACGCGCGGGCGACCAGAGCGGGCAAGCGACGCGGATGGGCGAGCGAGACGGACGGGCGAGCGACAAAACGGCAAACGGATGGGCTTGAGCAACACCCGCAGAAGAGTCGAGCGCCGCACGGCGCTCCTGAAGGGTTCTCTGGCGCTCGCCGCCTGCGTGCTCGCGGCTGGCTCGGCTGGAGTCATCCGTCCCGCCTCGCCGTCCGACGCAGTCGCCGACGCCCGCGGCGTTGACACACGCGCTACCTTCGGTGACATCGACACGTGCGACGCCGCCGACCGCGCACAACACTCCTGGCTCGGCGTCGAAGCCTTCGCAACCTTACTCTTCACACAGGCCGACTCAGGCGCGACGATCAGAACCGACCGCCGCGTCTACGCTCAAACGCCTTTAGCGGAGCCGACGACGGCGGGCCAGACCTACCGCGACCCCACCTTCGGCACGCAGATCATGCGCGTCACAGACGCCTCGAACTGTCCCGCGCCCGGCTGCGGCACCTGGTACTCGAACTGGCCTACCTTCAACGCCGACGATACGCGCATCCTTATCCGCCTCGGCGAATCGGGCGACGTTATCATCCGCGCATTTGACCCCGTCAACTTCAAGCTCGGCCCCGTGCTTCGCACCACGCCGCGCCTCTCAGGAACGACGCCGAACTGGCAGTCGGCCACCTGGTCGCGCACAGACCCAGACCTTCTCTACCTTCCCGGCGACTACTACAACGCCTCCTACACGGCATCGGGGATGAAGCTCTACACCTACCGCCCCTCGACCGACACCTTCAAGCTCGTCAAGGACTTCGCGCCCGCCCTCTCAGCCGCTGGCCTGCCCGACTACTTCTTCGAGATGCACGCGGACGCCAAAGAAGACCTCTTCGTCTTCTCGCGCTTTCGGGTCGGCGCGAGCGTGAACCCCGTGGGCTTTATCGTCTGGCGCAGGCGCGACGACCGTGTGCTCCTGAACGCGGCGCGCGACTCGCGGCTCGACTCGCGCAAGGGGACGCCGGACAAGAGCGGGCGCTGGGTCGTCTTCCCCTTGAACGACCATAACGCGCAGGCGGACGGGGCGGCGGATCGCGTGTGGGACTCGCAGACGAACACCTGGGACGCCGTGCGCTGGACGGCCTCGGACGACGCGGCGACGCACGGAGACATGGGCACGGGCCTGATGGTCGGGCACGGGAACTTCTCCGGGGCCTTCAACGCGCGCGGCATGGACAGCCTCCACTCGCCGCGCGAGGTCTTCGCCGTCAAGGACGCGCGCGGCGTGACGGACTGGAGCTACGACGAGCACACGACCTTATATTCTGACGACGAGGGCTGGGCGACGGTGGCGTTCTTTGACGACCCGGGCTGGCACGGGCCGGGGCGGACGGGGGCGTTCGAGGACGAAGTGGTGCAGATAGCTCTGGACGGCTCGCAGCGCATACGCCGCCTGCTGCATCACCGCTCGAAGGTTGATAACAGGTCGGCGGCCAGCGGCTACTGGGCGCAGCCGAAGCCGACCATCTCGCGCGACGGGCGCTTCATCGCCTACACTTCAAACTGGGGGAGGGCCGACAGGTACGACCTCTTCATCGCAAAGATTGAGCCCGCGCCGCCGTCGGCGAAAACATCTCCGCAGCCCGGCCC
>JALZHC010000490.1 GCA_030914105.1 Acidobacteriota bacterium | reverse complement strand
ATCTCGCGGACGGCCTCAGGCAAACCGGTGAGGACGGCGCGGGCGACGATGTTGTGGCCGATGTTGAATTCCGTGATTTCGGGGATGGCCGCGACCTCCGAGACATTGCGGTAGGTGAGTCCGTGGCCGGCGGCGACGTGCAGGCCGTACTGCGCCGCAAGCACGGCGGCTTCGCGCAGACGCTGGAGTTCGGCGACGGCGCGTGCGCGCCCCTCGGAGTGGACGGCGCGCGCGCCGAGCGTGGCCTCGGCGTAGACGGCTGTGCAGAGTTCGACCTGCCGCGCGCCCGCGTTGTGCGCGGCCTCGATCTGTCTTTCGTCCGGGTCTATGAAGAGGCTGACGAAGAGTCCGGCCTCGCTCAACACGTCGACGGTGCGGCGCACGAGTTCAAAGTTCGAGGCGGCGTCTAAGCCCCCCTCGGTCGTGATCTCGTCCGGGCGCTCGGCGACGAGCGTGACGGCGTCGGGACGTGCGTCGCGCGCGACCGCGATCATCTCCTCGGTCGCGGCCATCTCGACGTTGAGGTAGGTGGTGACCGTGCGACGGAGTGTGTAGATGTCTTCGTCCTGTATGTGCCTTCGGTCGCCGCGCAGGTGCACCGTGATGCCGTCGGCTCCGGCCTGCTCGCACAGCATGGCTGCCGCCACGACGCTCGGCTCCGGCGCGCGCCGCGCTTGCCGGACGGTCGCCACGTGGTCGATGTTGACGTTGAGCCTCGCCGTCATTTGGAAGAAGGATAGACGAAAACGGGCCGCGCGCAAGTGCCATTTTTCGCCCGGCGCGCCGAACCACTCTTAAAACCTCTGCTCGGACTCCGGCCACATTCTCCGTATCCCGCGCGTCAGGCGCAAGCGCTACCGCCCGGCGTCGGACTCGCTGCGGCGCGGCTTGAAGGCTTCGACGTAGAGGCTCTCCCAGGCGTAGCCCGCGGCGTCAATGATTATCTCGCGGAGCGCGCCCTCGCCGAAGGCGACCTTGGCGATGCGCTCGAAGCCGGCCTCGCGCAGACGATACTCAAGATACTGAAAGTCGTAAATGCACTGGTGTTCGTACTCCTGCCTGAAGAAGGAGTTGACCGCCTCCATCGCGCAGCCGGTCTCGGTGGCGCGGTGCTCCAAAAGCGACGCCGGGTCGGCGGCGTAACTCTTCAGAATCGTCTCGCCGTCGGGCACGACGACGCGCAGGCCGCCGCCGGCCTTCAGCACGCGGAAGCACTCGCGCAGAACGTGCGCGCCCTCGGCGGGGTCGAAGTGCTCGAAGACGTGCTCGCAAAAGATTCCGTCGAAGCGCGAGTCGGGCAGCGGCCAGCCCTTCGTGAAGTCGAGCAGGTAGGCGACGTTCCGGTCGGGGCGCGCGTCGACGTTGAGCCAGCGCGGGTCGGCGAGTCCGAGCGCGCCGCTGCCGAGGTTCAGGAAGAGCGGCGAGCCGCGCCGCGCGAGGTCTGCGCGTAGGCGCGCGCGCCGGCGCAGCAGTGCGTTGCCCGCACGCACGCGCAGGAAGTAGAGGTCATAACGCAGCACCGTGGCCGTGCGTTGTGAGAGTAAAGAGAGGAGCAGCCGCCTTCCGGCCGAGGTCATTAATCGTCGCATAAGGCGAATGCTGAAGGTTCGGCGCGGGCAGCCAGGCTTTCGAGATATAGCGCGGTGGCTTCTTGAAATATCCCTGTCCAGCCGTAGGCTTATCAAGGACAGTTAGGCTCGCAGGCAGGCCACCAGTCGGTACTGGAGTCATGCCTGCCCGCCGATATGGCCTCTCTCATCTTCACCAGGTTCGCAGGGGTGAACTGCTCCCTGATGTCCTCCGTCAACTTGACGAACTTGGCCTCAGGGTCTGGAGAGACTCTCAACTGAACGGCCAGCCTCGCGCGCATTCTACTTAATATATCTTCCCTGAAGAGTTTTTTTGTCAGAGCTTTGAGCGGGTCATTCTGTGGATTCTTCCCCGGAGGCGGATTCTTTTCGACCAGCAGGTTGACGTATTCGGCAATCACTCTTTCGGGGCGCAACAACGCTTTCTGCTCAGACGTATTACGGGCCGGCACCGCCCCGCCGCCCTGGGCCTCAGCCATCACTAGACTTCGCGGGTTAGACTCGGTCTGAATCTGCAATAAACGCTCTGCCGCTTTACGCTCCAAACTCTCGTGGCTTGTCGCTCCCGCCGCTTGAGCTTCGCTGACTCTCTCAAGCCTATCTTTTAATGCCTCGTCAAACAGACGGTTGGACTCAAGCCGCACGTCCGGAGCGCTTGCGCTAGGGGTGGATTGGGCCAAGGCGCTCGTCTGAAACGCGGCCACAATCAGCATTGACAACAGACACAGTGATGACAATCTCATGGCTTGACCTCCTCTCTTTTCTCCCGCCCCCTCATCAACAGACTAAGAGCGATTATCATTAACAGGGCGGCTGCGCCAAAGGTAAAGAGCTGGCATTGCGCCTCTGCGCCGACCGGGCCGTAGATCGTGAAGGACTCACTGTCGGCGACGGTGTTGAAAGAAGAGCGTGCGATAAAACCTGCGGCAATCGAAATGAGGCATCCTATCGCGGTATGCCTTAACAGTAGTGCGACCCACTTGTCGAGAGCTTCCGGCTGCTCTTTTGAGAAGAGCGGGTCAATCGCTATTTTACCGACGAGCGATAGAAGCGCGGCGGCAGCTATGAACAGGTAATTTATTGTCGAGGAGACCTCCTCGAGTCCGAATTTTATGGCCTCTTTTCTTTCCCACGTTGCCACGCGCTTTTTTTGCGGCCCGTAAACTTTCAGGTCGTGTACTTCCTTCATGTTAGTCGGCTCGTCATTCACGGGCAAATTGCCAATGTACACAGCCCGAGCGATCAGGGCTGCCCAAATGAGCCACATGAAACAACTCATTATCGTGATGGCTTTGGGTCTCGTCACTCGCTTCCTGCCCCGCTTCAGAAATACCGCAACCTGAGTTAACCGTTGCCGGGCGTCCCACGCCTAACAGGCAAAAAGTAATGATGAAGTGAGAAGGCGGATTATCTATGCAACCGCTCAAGCAGCGTGACCTCTAACAGAAGAGGCTTATATTTCTATTCACAGGAATTGTCAACGGTAATCGCTGGCGATTATTTCAGGTGGGCAGAGGCGAAGTTCATTTCAAGCCCCATTCTATATCCTCTGCCCGGCGAGTTCGGGCGAGGCGTCGCTCTCTCTGCCGTCGTCGGTGAGTGGGCGGCGGTCTTTGACGCGTGCGGCGGCTTCGCGGGCGCGTGCGATGGCGGCGTCGTAGAGGCCGCGGCGGGCGTTGGTGCGAATCTGGCGCAGCTCGGCGAAGCCCTGGAGGCCGCTGCGGAAGCTGACGGAGCCGCCGGCCACGTCGTCCCAGCGGACGGGGTATTCGAGCATCGATAAGCCCGCCCGGTGAGCGATGAAGAGCAGCTCCACGTCGAAGCCGAAGCGGTCGATCAAAGCGCCCTCGACGACCGCGCGGCACACGTCCATACGGAAGGCTTTGAAGCCGCACTGCGTGTCCTTGAAGGGCATGCCGGTGAGGAGCCGCATCGCGCGGTTGAAGACGCGCCCCGATTGCTCGCGCGTCCAGGGCTGGTGCGTGCCGATGAGCTTGCGGTCGAGCGCGCGCGAGCCGAAAACCACGTCGTACTGGCCTGAGCGAATCGGGCCGACGAGCTTGGGCGTCTCGGTGACGGGCATCGAGAGGTCTGCGTCGAAGAAGGCGGCGACGGTGTTTCGTGCGGCGAGCAGGCCCGTCCGGACGGCGTTGCCCTTGCCGCGGTTCGGCTCGACGCGGATGACGCGCCCCTCGACGCCTCGGCGCGCGTGCGCGGCGAAGGCTTCTTCGGCGACGCGGCTCGTATCGTCCTTCGAGCCGTCGTCAACGACGATGACTTCGCCGCCGCCGGACTGCTCGGCGAGGTAGGAAAGAATCTCGCGCAGGCTCTTGCCGATGCGTGCCGACTCGTTGTATGCGGGAATGATGATGGAGAGGGACGTGGACATCAGTTCTGAAAACTCTCTCGGCGCAGTCTCGGACGGCGGCGAGCCGCAAACGCCCGT
>JALZHC010000489.1 GCA_030914105.1 Acidobacteriota bacterium | reverse complement strand
GCGACACACTCTTCGTCGCCAACAATCTCGACGACAGCCTCGGCGTCGTCACAGACCTCGACGGCGCGCGCCGCCTCGAACGCATCGAACTCGCCGGCCAGAAGGGCCGGGCGGGCGACGGCGCGGAGCACTTCACTTATCCTTACGCCGTCGTCGCGCTGCCGATGCCTCCCGTACGCGGACGCAACGACCCTTACGCCGGTGTGCGCGGCTCGACCTCGAAGGTCTACGTCTCCTGTTGGAACGACGCCTCGGTCGCGGTCATTGATTTCGCGGGTAACGGGCGGCGCGTCTCATACATTCCGGTCGAGCGCCACCCGACGGCGATGGTCTGGGACGGCACGGTCTCAAGGCTCTACGTCGTTAACTCGAACGCCGACAGCGTCTCGGTCATCGACACGACGACCGACCGCGAGGTCGAGCGCATCAGCGTGCGGCTCGCGGAGAACGCGCCCCTCGGCTCAAGCCCTGAGAGCCTGGCGCTCAGCGCCGACGGGCAGACGCTCTACGTCGCCAACGCTCACAGCAACTCGGTCGCCGTCGTCCAACTCGCTGCCTCCACGCGCGGCGTGGTCGAGCAGAACGGTCGCCCCGCCAACGGCCTTCGCCGCTCGGTCGTGCGCGGCTTCATCCCGACGGGGCAGTACCCTTCCGCGGTCGCGGTCGCGGGCGGCACGCTCTACGTCGGCAACGGCAAAGGCACGGGACTGGAGAACTCCTCGCTCGTCGTCAACAATTCGGGGCGCGTGCCGAACGCGCCCAACGACCGCTTCCCCTTGCCGACGGGGCGCGCGGGCGGGCAGGGCGGCGAGTACAGCGTCAGCGCGGTCGTCGGCAATCTCAGCGCCGTCGCGGAGCCTGGCGCGCGCGAGCTTGCGCGCTACACACGACAGGTGTTGCTCAACGACGGACTCGTCGGCCCGCCGACCCGCAAGCCGTTCGCGGGCCGCTCGCCCATCCATCACGTCATCTACATCATCAAAGAGAACCGGACTTACGACCAGCTCTTCGGCGACATCGAGCGCAGCGGCGACGGCACGCGCGCCGACGGCGACCCCTCGCTCGCTATCTTCGGCGCGGGTCAGGCCGCCGAGCGCCGAGAGGGCGTCGCGCAGAACGTCACGCCAAATGCGCGCGCGCTCGCCCTTCGCTTCGGACTCTTCGACCGCTTCTTCGTCAACGCCGAAGCGAGCGCCGACGGCCACAACTGGTCTGACGCAGCCTTCTCGACCGACTACACGGACAAAGCCTTCCGCTGGAATTACAGCAAGCGCGGCCGCGCCTACGACTTCGAGGGCTTCAACCGGCTGCCGGACTACCGCCCCTCAAAAAACGCGCCGCCGCTCTTCCAACTCCCCGCGACCGCCGACGACATCGCCGCCTTCATGCGTCGCTACGTCCCATACCTTCAGGGCCGGCGCGACGTGGCCGAGCCTGAAACTCTCTACCTCTGGGACGCCGCCGCGCGCGCCGGCCTCACCTATCGCAACTACGGCGAGTTCGTCGCCACCGTCTCCGAGGCCGACGTGGCCTCCGTCAACGCCAACCGCTCGAAGACCTACCCAGACCTCTCGCCGACTCTCAAGGCGTTCCCGACGAAGAAGGCGCTCGAAGGCCACCACAGCACGGCCTACCCTGAGTTCGACCTGAACACTCCCGACTCGATGACCGTCGACTCTTACCGCGCCGCGCGCGACTCCGAAGGGCGGACGGACGCCGTCATCAGCAACGCGAACACGGACGCGCGCCTGCGCGGGCATTCGCGCCTCGGCGTCTGGCTCGAAGAGTTCCGCGGCTTCGTCGCCGCGCGCGAAGCGGGCCGGGGCGACCCGATGCCGAACCTCTCCATCATGCAGTTCCCCTCGGATCACACAGAGGGCTTCGCGGCTGGCAAGCCCTCGCCGCAGTTCTACGTCGCCGACAACGACTACGCGCTCGGTCGCCTCGTCGAAGCCGTCTCAAGCAGCCCTTACTGGCGAGACACAGCCATCTTCGTCGTCGAGGACGACGCACAGGACGGCCCCGACCACGTCGACTGCCACCGCTCGGTCGCCCTCGTCATCAGCGCCTACAACCGCGCCGGCGCGCTCATACACGAGTTCCA
Source organism: Acidobacteriota bacterium (assembly GCA_030914105.1). Taxonomy (GTDB): domain Bacteria; phylum Acidobacteriota; class Blastocatellia; order Pyrinomonadales; family Pyrinomonadaceae; genus QHXN01. The sequence goes on along the minus strand of JALZHC010000489.1, from coordinate 1,932 downwards.
CAACACCGTCAGCCTCGTCCGCACCATCGAGCTTCTGCTCGGCTTCGGCCCGATGAACCAGCTCGACTCTGCGGCCACGCCCCCCGACATCTTCCGCGCCGAGCCAGACCTTCGCCCCTATAAGGCCGCGCTCCCAAACATCGCGCCCGACAACCTCTTTACGCCGCCGGCGCGCGACGCGGCCAGCGCGCGCTGGATGCGCCTCACAGCCGAGCAGGACACCTCGCACCCGGACGCCGCAGACCCGCGCGTCTTGAACGGCGCGATCTGGTTCTCTGTGCGCGGGGCTTCGTCGCCCATGCCGGAGGCGGCGAGCCTGCCCGCCGTCGAGGCTTTGCGCGGCGGCGTCGGGACGGACGAGAGGGAAGTGGAGGCGAGCGAGAGGGAAGTGGACGAGAGGCACGCGGGCGAAAGCGAAGTCGCGGCGCGCGCCGCGCACAAGCGGAGCCGCCGCGCGCCGAGCTTAAAATCGGGCGGCAGAACTTAAGCGCCTGAAACCGGACGGCGGAACTTGAAATCGGGCCGCGGATAAGAGTAATGTGCGGCTCACCCTTTCGCCGCGGGCCGTTCGCTCCTGTTCCCGAACCCGCCGCTCGACTCGACTCGATGGAGATTGAAGACGCCCGACGCTTCTACGCCGAAGAGATTCGCGCCGTCGCCAACGTGCAGAACGACGCGCTGGCCGAGGCGTTCGCGCGCGTGCGGCGCGAAGACTATCTCGGCCCAGGCCCCTGGCAGATCGCGACGCCCGACTCCTGGCAGGCCATGACGCAGTCCGGCGCGTCGGGCGCGTCGGGCGGCTATCGCACGACGCCCGACGCAGACCCGCGCCACCTCTATCACAACGTCGTCGTCGCGATTGACGCCGCGCGCCGCCTCAACAACGGGCAGCCCGGCTCGCTCGCCACCTGGCTCGACGCGCTGGAGCTTCGACGCGGCGAGCGCGTCCTGCACGTCGGCTGCGGCGTCGGCTACTACACGGCCATCATCGCCGAGACCGTGGGGACTGAAGGTAAGGTCACGGGCGTCGAGGTTGACCCGCATTTGGCCGCGCGTGCGCGCGCGAACCTCGCGCACTTGCCTCACGTCGAAGTCGTCGAGGCCGACGGCGGCGCTTACGACGCGGGCGAGTGCGACGCAATCTTCGTCAACGCGGGCGTCACGCACCCGCGCCGTGTCTGGCTCGACAGTCTGGCGGAAGGCGGTCGCCTCATCTTGCCGCTCACGGTCGCGCGCGGCCCCGAAGACAGCGGCGGCGGCTTCATGCTGAAAGTCGTGCGCGAGGGCGGCGCGCTCGCCGCGCGCTTCATCTCGCCGGTCGCAATCTTCCCCTGCGCCGGCTCGCGCGACGACGCGTTGAACGTGAAGCTGCGCGAGGCGTTGATGCGCGGCAACTTCGCCTCCGTGCGCTCGCTTCGCCGCGACGCGCACGAGCCATCGGAGACTTGCTGGCTTCACGGCGAAGGCTTCTGCTTATCCACGCTGCCGCCGTCGGAACAGGATTAGACGGCGCAGATAAACTTTTGGTGTTCATTTCGTCAGGAGGTTCACACAACAAAGATGCGAGGCCACAAGCCTGCCGAGTTGAAGACGAAGCGCTCGGCGTTGAAGACAAAGTGCCCGGCTTTCGAGACGAAGTGCCGGGCCGCGCTCACAGCCGTCGCGCTCGTCCTCTGCGCGCTGGCCGCGACGCCCGCGCCGGCACAGACGCGCGCGCCCATCTCGAAGGAGAACGTCGTCGCCTTCCTGCGCGGCCTCGCGCCGGAACGCAGGGACGCGGGACTGCAAATGCTCGCCGCGGCGATGCGCGACAGCGGCGTTGACTTCGAGGTGACGCCCGCCGTCGAGCAGGAGCTGCGCGACGCGGGCGCGACCTCGGAACTCGTCGCCGCCGCGCGCGCAAACTTCCGCCCCGCCGGCATGGCTCTATCT
>JALZHC010000065.1 GCA_030914105.1 Acidobacteriota bacterium | reverse complement strand
GGCGTCGCGCTTCATGTAGAAGGCTTTGACCGCCGCCGGGTAGCGGTGAACCATGACGGGCTTGTCGAAGTGGCCGGAGATGTAGGTCTCGTCGGGCGAGCCGAAGTCGCCGCCCCACTCGAAGCGTTGCTCAAGACGCCCGCGCTCGTGCCCCTGTTGGAGCATGCGCACGGCCTCGTCGTAGTGCAGGCGCGGGAAGGGCGGCGTGATCTGTTCGAGCTTCGACGTGTCGCGCTCCAAGATTTTCAACTCTTCACTTCTCTCTTCGAGCACGCGCGCGGCGATTGCGGAGAGGAAGCGCTCGCTCAAGTCCATCACGTCGTCGAGCGTGGCGTAGGCCATTTCGGGTTCGACCATCCAGAACTCCGTGAGGTGTCGGCGCGTCTTCGAGCGCTCGGCGCGGAAGGTCGGGCCGAAGCAGTAGACACGTCCGAAGGCCGCGGCGGTCGCCTCGTTGTAGAGCTGGCCGGACTGCGAAAGATATGCCTTCTCTTCGCCGAAGTAGTCAACCTCGAAGAGCGTCGTCGTGCCTTCGCAGGCTGCGGGCGTGAGTATCGGCGTGTCGCAGAGGACGAAGCCGTCGCGGTTGAGGAAGTCGCGGACGGCGTTGATGATCGTGTGGCGCACCAGAAGGATCGCGTGCTGGCGGCGCGAGCGCAGCCAGAGGTGGCGGTGATCCATGAGGAACTCTGTCCCGTGCTCCTTCGGCGTGATCGGGTAGCCTTCGACGCGCTGCAAGACCTCCGCGTCGCTCAGGTCAATCTCGTAGCCGCCGGGCGCACGCTCGTCCGCGCGCACTGTGCCGCGAACCGCCAGCGCGGACTCTTGGCCGAGGTGGTCGAGCGCATCCCAGACTTCCGAAGCGACAGCCTTCTTGAAGACGACGCACTGGACGACGCCCGTGCCGTCGCGCAGTTGCGGAAACATGAGCTTGCCGCTGGAGCGCGTGTTGTAGAGCCAGCCGCGAATCGTCACCTCCTCGCCGACGTGGCGCGAAAGCTGGTTGATGTAGACCTGTTGCATGATCGCTTTTAACCCTGCGTCGGCGGCTCTGAAACTTCAACTCTGAGCGCCGCCGATCCCTCCCTTCAAAAAGTTATGAGTTCAAACCTTCGACCTACACGACGCCGTTCACGAACGCGCCCCCTTCTTCAATGACCCGGCCTCCTTCAACCGTCGCGAGAAGCTCTAGCCCGGCGAAACGTTGTCGCCCAGGCGCGCGCGAAGCGTCGCCTGAAGCAGCGGGAAGCGGCCCAGCCACTCGGCGGCCTGGATGACGATTTGCAGCATCGGATTGATGAACTGCGCGTAGGTCTCGCCGCGTCCCATGACTGCGGTCTGGTACGAGAAAGTACCGACGGCCTTCAGGCAGCGCTGGACGGTCATCAGGCGGAACTCGTATGCGAACTCGTCCGCGTCAATCGCTTCGAGTCCGCGGCTGCGGCGCTCTTCGAGGAAGAAGAGGCGGCGCTCGCGCACCTCTGCGAGCGAGGGCAGAGTCGTCCGCCGGTCGAGCAGGAGCGAGACGAGGTCGTAGCTCGCAGGCCCCATGCGCGCGTCCTGGTAGTCAATGATTCGCAGGCGGCCTCCGCCGTCCACCATCAGGTTCGACGGATGAAAGTCGCGGTGGCAGAGCGTGCGCGGTCGCGCGGCCAACTCTGCCGAAACGTCGTTCAGCTCGGCGCGCAGTTGGGCCTCGTCGCCGTGCTTGAGCTGCTCGCCGCGCAGGCTCTTGAAGTAGTGCTCCATGTAGTAGTCGAGTTCCCAGGAGAGCTTGGCCTCGTCGAAGGCGAGGCGGCTGGCGATGGAGTTGCGCTCGACGGCGAGAGGGGTCGCGGCCTGTACGTCTGCGATGAGGCCGACGGCCTGCTCCAGGTAAGCCTCGCGCTCGTCTTCGGAAGCCGCCTCGAAGACGCGACGGAGCTGCCGGTCGCCGAAGTCCTCCTGCACGATGATGCCCTGAAGCGCGTCAACGTCGAGGATTTCGGGCACGGGCAGGCGAGCCTCTGCGAAGAGGCGCGTCACGTCGAGGAAGGGATGCACTTCAGGGTCGAAAGGTTCCGGGTAGACTGCCGCGACGGCGCTCGTCTCCTTCCAGGGGATGCGGAAGTATTCGCGCGTCGAGGCGTCGGGCGTGAGTGCGACGATGGCCTCGGCGTCGCCGCCCGCGCGCGCGACATACTCGGCCAGGCGCTCGCGCGCCGTAGTCCGGAAGGCGTGCGCAGTGATCTGCGAAGGGTGATGCATCGGACGAAAAGGCGGAACTCTTTCGCGGCCTCGAAATGCACTCGGACGGGCGGCGCGGGAGTCCGGGCCGCGCTCAAAAGCTGTGCGCCCGTGTTTGAAGTGCGGGGCGGATTTGAGAAGAGGCGTCGGGGCGCGGGGGTAAGCAGACGCCGTTTGAATCAACTCTTCTCGACGCGTCTTCGGCGGCTCGGTCGCAGTCGTTTTTCGGGTCGCCTTTCAGTTTAAGAAGTCGGACGGATTGTATCATTCCGGGATTGGCGCAACAAAATTTGAGCCGCGAAGCTCGCCCTCCAGGCCCTTCGGCGGGCGCTCGGACTCGCGCGCGAGCTCGGCGCGCACGACCGCCGCGTTCTCTACAACAGCGCCCGACGCGATGCGGACGCCCGCGCCAAGCACGGCGCGGCGGACACGCGCGCCTGCCTCCACGCGCACGCCCTCCCAGAGCACGCTCTCGGAGACCTCCGCGCCCTCCTCAACGAAAGAGCCTTCGCCGACTTCGACCCCGCGCCCTTCGCTCTTCAAGAGCGCGACGCTGGTTTCCAGGTAACGCCTGACGGTTGAAAGCTCGTACCAGGAGCCTTCGGCCAAATGTGCGGCGATGCGCTCGCCGCGCGCGATTGCGGGGACGTAGGTGTCCGTTACCGTGTGCGAGAAGACGCCGCGCGGGATGAACTCGAAGATTCGCGGGTCGAGAACCTGTATCCCTGTGAACATCAGCGGCACACTATTGTCTTCGCCGCTTCTAACTTCGACGCTTCCCTGCGCTCCCTCTTTTTGAGCGGTGCTGGCCGCACCGCTGGCGTTATCGGACGCAGGGTGGCCGCCGAAGCCGGTGACGAGGCCGCCGCTCACGCGGACGATGCTGTAGCGCTCACGCGACGTGTTCGCGCGCAGCACGAGTGTGGCGAGCGCGCGCGTGCGCCTGTGCGTTTCGAGCGCGGCGTCGAGGTTGATGTCGGTGGCGATCTTGCCGTTGACGACAACGAAGGTGCCGCCTTCCAAAAGTGTGCGCGCGTTGTCGAGCGCGCCGCCCGTGCCGAGAATCGTCGGCTCGTTGACGTAGTGGAAGCGCACGCCGAAGCGTGTGCCGTCGCCGAGTGCGGCTCGGACAGATTCGGGGCGGTGGTGTAGGTTGACGACGATCTCTCGGAAGCCGTAGCGCGCGAGGTACTCTGCGACGTAGCCGACGAGTGGTCGCCCCATGAAAGGGATCGCCGGCTTGGCGCGGTCAATCGTCAGAGGCCAGAGCCGCGTGCCGTAGCCCGCGGCCAGAATCATCGCGCGCATTTGAAGTCCAACCCCTCACCTTCCTTCGGACGTGTGTGCGAAACGGGTTTCGGAGAAGTTACCACAGGTCTGCGCGCGCCCGAAAAGACTGTGCAGCGGCGCGGAGACTTTGCGCGGGGCGCTGAAGCTCAGACGAGTGCGGCGCGTGTGTTCGGACGCCTTCGGAGCGCGAATGGCTTTGGCGCGTGGCTAAAATGCCCTCGGCGGCAAAAACGCCACAGTCTTTGCGCCTCTTCGAGCGGCGGGCCGCGCGTCGCGCCGCGCGAATTGTCAGCGAAAATCCGGAGTCGAGCGGGCCGGCGCGCGTCGCCGTCTATGGCGCGTCTCTTGCCAATCTTTTTCGACGCGAAGCTATGGACAGCTGAGCGAAATCCAACCCAACTCTGAAGAGGAGCACGACGATGAAGAACATTCTGGCTAAGTCTGCCATCACCCTTGCCTTGACGCTCTCCCTGTGCGCCCCCGCGGCCTTCGCCAAGCCGAAGCACAGCGCCGAGCACGTCGCGGCGGTCAAGAAGTGCAATGAGGACTATAAGGCCGCGGTCGCCGCGGCGAACAAGCTGAAGGGCAAGGAGCGCGCCGACGCCAAGGCGAAGGCCAAGGCCGATCACACGCAGTGCCTCGCCAACGCCCCAAAGCCGTAACCCGGACAAGGACGGCGGGCCTTCTGCCTCGAAGCTCGGGTTCGCTGAAGATCACAGGCTTGTGGGCTGCACGCCGCGCGCGCGGCACACAATGAAGAGGGGCACGACTCATTCATCGGTCGCGGTCGTGCCCCTCTCGCTTTGCCCGCCGCAGCCGAACGGTCGCGCAAGGTTTTCCAGACGCTTCGGCTGAACAGTTAATCGGCTGAACAAAGAAACCGCCCGCCCGGAGGTCGCTTGACGAGAACCTCCGGGCGGGCAGTCTTATTTTCCTTCGGCGAGATTTAAACGAGGCGGACGCGCTGGCCGACTCGACCGTCCGAGGAGTTTCAGGAAGCCTGCGCGGCATCGCGTATGACGAGGTCGAAGGTTCCGGGCGCGACTTTGCGGAAGCGCCGGTTGCGGTTGAGCGAGACGGCGATGCTGATGGTCGGGTTGTGGCCCGTGAACTGGAAGCCGCCTTCGAGCAGGCGGTTGTAAATCTCGTTGACGTGGAGCGGGCCGCCGGACTCGCGCAGCAGAACAGCCGTGGCCTGCGGGATAGTTCGCTCGAAGAAGCGGTCGCTCTTCTGCTCGACATCGGCGCGGATGGGCGGAACCTGGTGGCGGAAGATGTAGTCCTGCGGCGGCGCGGGCGGAGGCGGCGCGTAAGACGCGTGGGACTGTGGCTGGACGGGCCGCGAGGCGCTGACGACGGAGTCGCGGCGCAGCGCGTACTCGATCTCCGCGTCGGAGGCGTGCCCGGCCTGCGCGCTGAATGAAGAGGAGAGGATGCGGAACATCGCGGCCTCGGTCTGGCTGATGATAGCGTCCATCTCGTTCAGCTCGGTGCGGACGCGCTCGGCCTCGGCTTCGAGGTCTGCGAGACGCGCGGCGAGGCGCGAGCGCGTCGCGCGCGAATGTCTCAGGCCCTGCTCTAAGGTTGCGAGAAGATTTTCGTCAGGCATCTTTGTAGCGTTCAGCGGTCAGCTTTCAGCGTTCAGCCGAGCTTTGTCCGCGGTGGGACATCAAGTTTTATCATCCGGGAGTGATAAAGGGAAGCAAAAAAACTGCATGCCGAGTGATGCGAGAGAAAAGCTGAAAGCTGACGGCTGAACGCTGACAGCTTTTCAGTCACATCTCCCGCCGAAGGATGTAAGACGTGATCGAGCGGAGCGCGTCCGTATACTCCGACGGCTTGACGCGTTCGAGCGCGAGCGAGGCCGACTCGGCATAGGCGGCGGCGCGCGCGCGCGCGCGTTCGAGCGCGCCGGCCCGCTCGGCCTCGCGCAGGAAAAGCTCGCGCGGAAACTCGCCGTAACTCCCTTCTCGCATCACCGTCTGCACGGCGTGCCTCACGCCCGGCTCCGCTTCGAGCAGGTAGATGAGCGGCAGCGTAGCCTTGCCTTCGAGGAGGTCAACGCCGGCGGGCTTGCCGAGCACGCCCTCGTCGGAGGTGAAGTCGAGCAGGTCGTCAACGAGCTGGAAGGCGACGCCGAGGCTCATGCCGTAGTCGCGAAGCGCCGTCTGCTCCGCGGCGTCCGCGCCGCCGAGGATGGCGCCGATCTCGCAGCAGGCGCTGAAGAGGAAGGCGGTCTTGCGCCGGAGGATATCGAAGTATTGCTCCTCCGAAACGTCCGCGCGTCCGACGAGCGTGAGTTGCAGAAGCTCGCCCTCTGTCATCCTGCGCGTGACGGCGGTGAGGATGTCGAGGACGTGGAGCGAACGTTCCTGGAGGCTTGTCTCGAAGGCGGACATGTAGAGCCAATCGCCCATGAGCACGGCGGTCTGGTTGCCGAAGCGAGAGTTGATCGAGGGGCGGTTGCGTCGCGTCTCGGCGTTGTCAATGATGTCGTCGTGGACGAGCGTGGCCGTGTGCAGGAACTCCATGACGGTCGCCATGCGGACGACGTTCGTGCGCGAGGCGTCGCCGCCGGCGGCGCGCGCCGAGAGCAGCGTCAGCGCGGGACGCACGCGCTTGCCGCCGGAGGCGCGCAGGTAATCGCCGATGTATGCGATGACCTGTATGTTCGAGCGCGCCTGCCGCTCGAACTCCTCTTCGACGAGCGCCAGCTCGCGCGCGACGAGGCCAAAGATGCGCCTCGCCGTCAGGAGCGGCTCTTCCACAGCCGCGGTGTTGCCGGATGGATGCATAAGCGATGACGTGATAAGTGATGAGTGATAAGTGATAAGAAAAAGCGGTCGGGTTTTCTTATCACTTATCACTCATCACTTATCACTAGTTTGAACGGTAGTTCGTATACTGCATGTTGATGCCGAAGTCTTTGGCCTTGAGGCGCGCGATCACGTCTTGCAGCGTGTCGCGGTCGCGGCCAGAGACGCGCACCGTGTCGCCCTGAATCGCGGCTTGCACTTTGAGCTTCGAGTCCTTGATGAACTTGACGATCTCTTTGGCCTTGTCCGAGGGGATGCCCTGCTGGATTGCCGCGTGCTGGCGGACTGTGCCGCCCGCGGCCGGCTCGACGCGACCGTAAGAGAGGGCCTTCAGCGGCACGCTGCGGCGGACGAGCTTCTGCTGGAGGATGTCGTTCATGTTCCGAAGCTTCGTCTCGTCCTCAGCCGTCAGGATCAGCTCGCCCTCTTCGAGACGCACTTCGGCGCGGCTGCCCTTGAAGTCGAAGCGCTGCCTGACCTCCTTCATTGTCTGGTCGAGCGCGTTCTTAACCTCCGCGATCTCCACCTGCGAAACGATGTCGAATGAGTTCTGCTGAGCCATAAAAAAGTGATGAGTGCAGAGTGCAGAGTGATGAGTAAATCCGGATTGCTGCCCGCCACTCACCTATCGTCACTCGTCCGTGCTTTTATAACATTTAAGGGCTGTGAGGAAAAGTTTGCCGCCGGAGTCAGGCCGGAGCAGGCCGAAAAGCTCGAAGCCGCGCGGGGCGGCTTCGCCTCAGCTCAGCTTGAGACGGAAGAGTCGCGCGAAGTTCTCGGACGTGACGCGGCCCAACTCTTCCGGCTCGACGCCGCGAAGGTCTGCGAGGAAGCGCGCCGTCTCGACGACGAAGGCCGGCTCGTTTCGCCGTCCGCGAAGGGGCACGGGCGCGAGGTATGGGCAGTCGGTCTCGACGAGCAGGCGTTCGGGCGGCACTGCGCGCGCGACCTCGCGCAGGTTCTCCGCCTTCTTGAAGGTGACGTTGCCCGCGAAAGAGATCATGAAGCCGAGTTCGAGCGCCGTCTCGGCCAGCGCCGGCCCGCCGCCGAAGCAGTGCATGACGCCGCCCGCGCCGGCCTGCGTCAACTCCGCGCGCAGAATCTCCGCCGTCTCTTCGTCGGCCTCGCGCGTGTGGACGATGACGGGCAGCCCTTCGGCGCGTGCAAGCCGCAACTGCGCGGCGAAGACTGTGCGCTGCACGTCGCGCGGCGAGTGGTCGTAGTGATAGTCGAGGCCGATTTCGCCCCACGCGACGACGGGCGGCCCGCGCCTGACGATCTCAAGCAGACGGCGCTCGGCGGCTTCGTCGTAGAGCCGCGCGTCGTGCGGGTGAACGCCTGCCGCCGCGTAAACGCCCTCGTACTTCAACGCGACCGCGACGGCCCGCTCAAAGTTGCCCGCGTGCGGGTCGCCCGTCCCCACGTTCAGAATCGCGCCGACGCCAGCCGCGCGCGCACGCGCGACCACCTCGTCGCGATCCGCGTCGAACTCCTCGCCGTCTATGTGCGCGTGGGAATCAACGAACATGGAACAGTAGACAGTAGACAGTAGACAGTAGATTTACCCTTTGTCAGTTTGCCCTTCCCGGCAATCGGCCCTTCGTCGAGAGCGAATGCTTTTCTACTGACTACTGACTACTGGCTACTGGCTACTTCAATCTTGCTCCGTTCGGCACGTCTTCGGTGAAGGTGGCGAGGACGGGGCGGCCCTCTTCGCCGAAGGAGGCCGCGAGCACCATGCCCTGCGACTCGAAGCCGCGGAGCTTGCGCGGCTTCAGATTCGAGACGACGACCACCTTGCGCCCGACGAGTTTTTCCGGCTCGTAGTATTCGGCGATGCCGGCGAGAATCTGGCGCGGCTGCGGCTCGCCGAGGTCTATGGTGAAGCGCAGAAGCTTGTCGGACTTCGGCACGCGCTCCGCCGTCAGCACCTCGCCGACGCGCATCTCGACCCTGGCGAAGTCATCAATCGTGATGAAGCTCGCCAGACCTTCGGGCTGCGCCTGCGCCTCGGTCGCACCTTGCGTGGGCGGAGCGGGTTTCACGTCCGCCGTCGGAGCGCCGGGCACCGCGGCCTGCGTCGCGTGCGCGCCGGAAGGTTGAGCGCCGGAGCCTCGGTCGCCGGAGTGCGCGGCCTGCGTCTGCCCGCTTTGAGTTTCTCCGGCCTGCACGCCCTGAGCCTGTCCCCTTCGTTCGCTCTCCTCTTTTTCCGCCAACTCTTTTCCGATTTCTGCCATGATTTTCGCCTTGTCTATGCGCGGGAACAGCGGCGCGACTTCGCCGATGCGCGTTCCCTGCTTCAAGCCTCCCCAGCTCAACTGCGTCGGGTCGGTCTGACCTAACTCTTCCTCAAGCCCGAGCTGTCGCGCAATCGCGAGCGACGATTCGGGCATGAAGGGGTAGAGCAGAACGGCGAGCCAGCGGATTGACTCAGCCGAGCGGTAGAGCACCGCCGCGAGCGTCTCGCGCTGCTCTTCGGACTTCGCAAGCTCCCATGGCTTCGCGTCCGAGATGAACTTATCCACGCGCGCAATCATCGCCCAGAGTGCTTCGAGCGCGCGGTTGAACTCGTATCCTTCGACGGCCTGCGCGAACTGGTCGCGTGCAAGCTCCAGACTGCTCGAAAGAGCCTGCGCATCGGAGTCGACGCCGGCGCGCTTGGCGGTCAAGCGTCGAGCCTCGGAGATGTCGGGCGCGGGCACGACGCCGTCGAAGTAGCGGCGGATCATCGTCAGCGTGCGGCTGACGAGGTTGCCGAGGCCGCTGGCGAGGTCGCTGTTGGCGCGGTCGAAGACGATCTCGTAGCCGAGCCGCCCGTCCTGCGTGAAAGCCTTCTCGCGCAAAAGCACGTAGCGCACAACGTCCGCAGAGGTGTGGCGGCGCACGAGGTCAATGTCAATCATGTTGCCGAGCGTCTTCGAGACCTTGCGCCCTTGCGGGTCGAGCCACATGCCGTGCGCGACGACGGCGCGCGGCTGCTCGACGCCGGCGGCCAAAAGCATCGCCGGCCAAAGGATCGCGTGCTGGCGCAGAATGTCTTTGCCGATGAGGTGGATGCCCGGCCAGAACTTCTCGAACATCTCCTCGCCGACTTCGCGTCGGCGCTGAGGGCTCCCCCAACCGAGCACGGTGATGTAGTTCAGGAGCGCGTCGAACCAGATGTAGATCGTGTGGCCGGGGTCGTCTGGGACTGGGATGCCCCAGGCGACCGAAGAAGTCTGGCGGCTGATGGAAACGTCTTGCAGGCCGCCGCGCACGAAGCTCTTGACCTCGTTGCGCCGCGCTTCGGGGAAGACGAAGTCGGGCCGCGCTTCATAAAGCTCCAGCAGCGCGTCGTCGTAGTCCGAGAGACGGAAGAAGTAGCTCTCTTCGGAGACGCGGTCAACCGGCGCTTCGTGAATCAGGCAGAGCGGCGCTTCCCGGTCGCTGGCGGGCTTCGACAGCTCATCCTGCGTCTTGAAAGTCCCGCACGGCGCGCAGAACCAGCCCTCGTAAAAATCTTTGTAGATGCTCTCGCGCCCCTTCGGTGTGGGATTCGCGGCGACGCGACGCCAGAAAGCCTGCGCGCCCTCGTAATGAAAAGCCTCCGACGTTCGCATCCAAACGTCGTAGCCGCCGTGCGCCTCGTCGAGCCAGAACGAGGCGAAGAACTTCTTGCCCTCGGCGACGACGTAATCGACGTGCTCCTTCGGCGTGCGCCCCATGCGCGCCGCCGTGCGCTGTATGTTCAGGCCGTGCTCGTCCGTCCCCGTCAGGAAGCAGGTCTCGAAGCCTCGCTGCCGGTAGTGACGCTTCAGGCAGTCGGCCACCACGGTCGTGTACAGGTGGCCGAAGTGCGGCAAGCTGTTCGCGTAGTAGATCGGCGTTGTGACGTAGAAAGATTTCATAAGAGCCGTGAATCGTGAATCGTAAATCGTGAATAGTGGCTGTGCGCTCAACAGACTGAGCGATAGCCGCACAGCTTGGAAAGGCGAAAAAACTATTTACTATTTACGGTTAACGATTTACTAGTAATGCCATCGCCTCGGCGCGCGTGCGCGAGTCTTTGCGGAAGCCGCCGCGGATGGCGGAGGTGATGGTGATTGCGCCGGGCTTCTTCACGCCGCGGATGGTCATGCAGGTGTGCTCGGCCTCCATGACGACCAT
>JALZHC010000488.1 GCA_030914105.1 Acidobacteriota bacterium | reverse complement strand
ATTGATGAGAGCCGCGCTGTCTGTCTTCGCCGTTTGACTTCTTCTTTTGCCTTTTGCCTTTTACCTTCCTAGGGGATGTGCGGCTCGGCGAGGTGGTCGGCCTTGTCGTCAACGAAGACGTCGAAGACGGCGAAGAACTGCTGCGGGTTGGGGAAGAAGATCGCGTGGTTGTCGACGAGCAGCGAGCGCGTCCGGTCGTCGAAGGCGATGGCCGAGGGGTTGGCCCAGGGCAGAGGGTTCTGCGGGTCTGCGGGGTTGGCCGCCGGGCCGCTGTAGCGCGCCTGCTCCGTGCCGTCGGGGCCGAGCACGCTGATCTGGTTGTAGCCGGCGAGCGCGACGTAGAGCTTGCCCGACTTGCCGAAGGCTATGCCGTCGGGGCCGGCTCCGGGCGTGTAGGTGTGGAAGAGCTGCAGGTCGGACTCGGCCGGGTGCGCCTTGAGCGGCAGACTGTAGATGAAGCCCTGACCGAAGGCGTCGAAGGTGAGAGAGAAGTAGGCGCGCTCGCCTTTGGGGTCGAGGCGCATGCCGTTGGCCGCGAAGGAGGTGTCGAGCACCGAAGACTGAAACCAGATTTGCGGCGCGCCGCCGCCCGGAGGCACGCGCCAGATGGTCGCCTGGAACGAGTCGGTGATGTAGAGGTTTCCGTCCTTATCGAAGACGAGGTCGTTGATGAGCGGCGGCTGGTCAATCGCCGTGGGCGAGCAGGGCGTGCCCGCGGCCACGGATGCGCAGGTCGGCAGGTCGGGCAGCGCCGAGGCGTAGTGCTCCTGTATCGCGCCGGGCTGGTCAACGTCGAAGCGCAGGACGCCTTGTTGCAGGTCGCCGACGTAGAGCACGCCGTTCTTGGCGAAGGCCAGGCCCGTGCCGGCCATCGGGAAGTTCGGGTTCTCGCCCTGCAAGGGGTAGCTGGCGACCTGCTGGCCGGTCTCGATGTCGAAGGCGAGGACGGCGGGCGGGACGAAGTAGCCGAACTGCGCGCCGCCCGAAACATAGACGCGGTCGCCGCTGACCGCGATTGATTCGGGGAAGCCGGGCTGTGCCGGCAGCGGCGTGAAGATGCGCGAGTCGCCGAGCGGGCGGCTGTGCGGGTCGCCTTGCGCACTCGCCGTCGCGGCGAGGCAAGAGAGCAGCACGAGGGCCGCGAGGGCGGAAGTCAACTTTCGCGCGCGAGGTTTCGGGGCGATGAGTGTGCGAGGTTTCGGGGCGACGTTCTCGGATGTTTTGTCGGGGATCATTGTTTCTTCTCCTCTGCTGTCAGACCGTTTGGTTTCGGCTCGCCGCGGCCATCGAAGGTCTACAGAGTCATTCAATCTTGAGCAAATCCGAAAGCCTTCTATTGCCGGGCGCGCGGCGGTTGTCCTACAATCGCGCCGCGCCGCGCATCAGTGAGCCGTGACTCGCCGGGCTCTCGCGCGCGACGGCGCGAAACATACCAGCGCGGGCGCGCGCGTGTACTGTCGAAGCGCCGAAGTCGTCCCGAAATTTTCCCGAAGAAATTCCGTCTGGCTCGGATGGGCAAACACGTCCCTTACATCTTCGAGTTCGGCTCCTACGTCCTGAACCCGCCGGAGCGTCTGCTGCTGCGCGAGGGCACGCCCGTCGAGGTTCCGCCCAGAGTCTTCGACCTTCTGCTTGCGCTCGTGAGCCGCGGCGGCCACCTGCTTGAGAAGGAAGAGCTGCTGCGCACGGTCTGGCAGGACAGCTTCGTCGAGGAGGGGAACGTCAACCGACAAATCTCCACGTTGCGGCGAATTCTCGGCGACGGCTCGGAGTCGGGGCGCTACATCGAGACCGTGCCCAAACGCGGCTACCGCTTCGTCGCGCCCGTGCACCAACGCTTGCCCGAAGAGGCGCGCGACGGCGCGAGCCTGCCGGCAGGCCGAACGTCGAGCGTCGCCGCGTCGTCGTCGCCGTCCGAGGCCGAGACCTTCGCGGCTCCGGCGACTTCGTCTCCGGCCTCGCGGCCCGCGCGCAGGGCAATCGCCGTCCTGCCCTTCAAGGTCGCAGGTGTGCCCGAAGAGGACGGCGAGTATCTGGGAGTGGGACTCGCCGACGCGCTCGTCACGCGCCTCTGCCATCTACGCGAGCTGGTCGTGAGGCCGACGAGCGCGGTCGCGCGCTACTGCTCGCCCGACGAGGACATACTCGAAGCCGGGCGCGAGCTGAGAGTGAGCGCGGTGCTCGACGGGCGCGTGCAGCGCGCGGGCGAGCGCCTGAGAGTCACCGTCCAACTCGTCGGCGTCGAAGAGGGCGCTACTCTCTGGGCCGAAAAGTTCGACGAGCGCTGGACGGACATCTTCACCGTGCAGGACTCCATCTCCGAACAGGTGGCGCGCGCGCTCACCGTCAAGCTCACGCGCGAGGAGCGAGAGGGCCTGACGAAGCACGGAACCGAGAGCCTCGAAGCCTTCCAGCTCTACCTGCGCGGGCGCAGCCGCTGGAATCGCTTCGCCGAGTCGGAGCTGCGCCGCGCGGTCGAGTTCTTCCAGCTCGCCATCGAGATTGATCCCTCTTACGCGCTCGCGCACTGCGGCGTCGCCGACTGCTACAACTTTGTCGGCATCTACGGCGTGCTCCCGCCCTCGCTCGCCTTCTCGAAGGCGAAGGCCGCCGCCGAGCGCGCGCTCCAGATTGACCCGGCGCTCGCCGAAGCCTACACGCCGCTCGGCTTCGCGGACTTCTACTACGACTGGGAATGGGCCGGCGCGGAGTCGAAGTTCCGGCGCGCAATCCAGCTCAACCCCGGCTACGTCACGGCGCACCACCACTTCTCCTTCATGCTGAGCGCGCTCGGACGCTACGAAGAGGCGCTCTCGGAGGTCAGGCGCGCGCTCGAAGTTGACCCGCTCTCGCCGCTCATCAACATCGCGCTCGGCTTCTGCCACTGGAACGGTCGCCGCTACGAGCAGGCCGAGGCGCAGTGCCTCCGAACAATCGCGCGCGACCCCGACTTCTTCATGGCGCGCTACGGGCTGGCGATGACCTACGCGCACACGGGCCGACACGACGAAGGCATCAACGAGGCCCGCGCCGCCGCGCGCGTCTCCAATGAGAGTCCGCTCGCGCTCGCCACGCTCGGCCACGCCTACGCCGTCGCCGGCCTGCACACGGAGGCCGCCGAGACGCTCGAACGGCTGAAAGGTTTCGCGCGCCGCCGCTACGTGCCGCCCTACTTCATGGCAACCGTCTGCGTCGGCATGGGACGCGGGCGTGAGGCGCTGGAGTTTCTCGAACGCGGCTTCGAGGGGCGCGACGGCTGGCTCACCTGGCTCGGCGTCGAGCCGCGCTTCGACCCGCTGCGCGCAGACCCGCACTTCCAAGACCTCCTCCGACGCATCGGCCTACCGCAGGCAAAACACGAGTAAAGCCCCGAAGGGGCGGAATAATTTTCGATTCAATTATTCCGCCCCTTCGGGGCTTAGATGTTTATTACTTGACGCGACCAGGAGCGTTGCCCTGGCTTTTACATCGCGCCCCTTCGGGGCTGAACGCCGCGCTGTTCGCCGTCCTCTTTTACCTTCGACCTACCTCAATGCAACCGCGCCGCCCGGCGCGAGCGTGGAGATGACGGCCTCGGCGGCTTTGATGAGCGGGTGCGGGTAGACGCCGATGAAGATGACGGCGACGGCGCAGACGAAGAGCGCCGCCTGCAAAGCGGGCGAGAGCGCGAGCGGGCGTTCGTCGGCCACGCGCTCGCCGATGTACATGGCGCGTATGAAGCGCACGTAGTAGTAGAACGAGACGACCGTGTTGAAGGCCGCCCAGCCGACCAGCCAGTAGTACCAGTTCTTCCCCTCCGCCTTCCCGCGCAGAATCAGCCCGCCGAAGAGGAACCACTTGCCAATGAAGCCGCCGGTCACGGGCAGGCCGCCTAAAGAGAGCATGAAGATCGCCATCATCAGCGCCGTCCCCGGCGACTTCTGGCCGAGGCCGGCGAGGTCTTCCACTTCGTCGCCGACGATGCCGCGACGACGCAAAGAGATGATGACGCCGAACGCGCCGACGTTCATGAACGTGTAGACGACGATATAGATGACCAGTCC
>JALZHC010000487.1 GCA_030914105.1 Acidobacteriota bacterium | reverse complement strand
TCTCGACGCCGACCTCCGGAAGGGGGAGGAACTGCGTCCTCTCCATCACGCCGTCCATGAGTGTTGCCACCGACACGATTCTCTCTCCTTCGACCCGGCCTGCCGTCCCGCAGGCTCGCCGTCACAGCGGCACTCGCGCCGCCTCCGAACGCTCCCTCAGTAATTGAGGCTCAACAGCCCTCTGTCTTTGACCACGGCCATCGAGGCCGTCGCGTCGCCGTAGAGCATCACGTTGAAGGCGCGCGTGCTGTCGCCGAGCAGGACGCCGTCGGCGACCAGGACGCCCTCGCTCAGCACGATGCCGTCGGCGAGCAGGACGCCGTCGCCGAGCAGGACGCCATCGCCGAGCAGCACTCCCGCGGAGCAGACGGGCGTGCCGTCGCCCATCGTCGTGCCGTTGCTCGTCAGGATGTTGTCGCCGAGGAGCACGCCGCTCGACCAGGCCGAGCGGTCGGCCACCAGTATGCCTTCAGAGATCGTGATGCCGTCGCCCAAGAGCACGCCGAGGTCGTAGACCTGCTGGTAGAGCAGAAGGCCGGGGCCGGTCGCGTAGGTCTGCCCGACGACGATTCCGCGCGACCAGGTGAAGGTGTAGCCGGCGATGGTTGTGTAGGGCTGCGGCGACTGCGAGAAGAGCGACTCGCCGACGTGCGTCTTGCCGTTCTTCTTCAGCTTGGCGAGCGCGGCCAGCGTGACCGCGCCGGCGACGTTCAGCTCGCCCGCGCCCTGCTCGAAGGCGTTGAAGCCGCGGAGCTGCTGCGACGTGTACATCAGAAGCGCCTTGACGAGGTTCGGCGTCAGACGCGGGTTCGCCTGGAGCATCAGGGCCGACGCGCCCGCAACAATCGGCGCGGACATCGAGGTGCCGCTCAGCGTCATCATGTCGGAGTCGGGCGACGGGCTGACGTTGTCGTCGAGTGAGGGGTTCTTCTTAACGAGCAGGTTGCTCGCCGACTCGGCGCTCACGAGCTTGTTGCCGGGCGCGACGAGGTCGGGCTTGATCAGGTTGTCGTAGTGGCGTATGCCGAAGAAGTCAGTCCAGTAGCCGCGCGTGGGCCCGCGCGAGCTGTAGGTCGCGACCGTGTCGTCGGCGCGCGAGTCTGTGCCGAAGGTGTTGGAAGCGCCGACGGTGAGCGCCGAAGGCTCGTCGCCCGGCGAGTGAATCCGCCCGTAGATTTTCCTTCCGGAAGAGTCCTTGCCGTCGTTGCCCGCCGCCGCGACGACGACGACTCCGGCGTCAACGAGCGCGCGCACGGCGCGGCAGACCGGGTCGTTTCGGTAAGACTCGACGGCTGCCGTGCCGAGGCTCATGTTGACGACTCGGACGTTGTAGACGGCGCGGTTGACGAGCACCCAGTTGAGCGCCTTCAGCAGGCCGGAGACGGTGCCCGTGCCCTGCGAGTTGAGGACGCGGAGGTTGATGATGTCGGCGTTGGGCGCGATTCCTGTGTACGCCCCGTTGGCGATCTGGCCGTTGCCGGCGGCGAGGCCGGCGACGTGCGTGCCGTGGCCGTAGGGGTCGTCGGTGCGCCCCTCGCCCGTGAAGTCCTGGCTGTAGACGACGCGCGACTTACCGTCGCGACCGAGGAAGGCGCGGTGCGCGGCGTAGACGCCGGAGTCGAGGACGGCGATGCCGATGCCTGTGCCGTCGAGCTTCTGTGTGATGTCGAACTTCTGAAGCCCCGACGCGTTGTTCGTCGAGGTCGTGGTTACGGTCGAGACTTCGTCCGCGCCGGTCGTCGTCGCGACGTGGCCGTCTTCGAGCGCGCCGGTCGCGCGGTCGAGCGAGAGATGCGCGACGCCCTGCCGCTCCGCAAGCCCCGCGACCGCCGAGGCCGGCAGCTCGACGGCCTGCGCGCCGAGGCCGTCGAAGCTCGCGCGGAAACGCGCGCCGCTCGCCTTCAGGTACTCGCGCACCGAAGGGTTCTTCAGGTCGTCGCCCTGGAGTATGAGCGAGACGCGAGACGCGCCGCCCAGGGTCTCGCGCAGGTCGGGCGAGATTTTGTCGCCGACGAAAGAGGCCGCGCCGGCCTGAGCGTTGTCGGGCGAAGAGGCTTCGTCGGACGAGTCCGCTTCGCTCTCCTCGCGCGCCGACTGCTCCGGCCTGTCGAGGTAGATTTCCTGGAGGCGCGCCTTGAGTGGTTCGTTGCGCGCGAGCTTCAGCTCGAAGCCCGCGGGCGAGACCGCGCCGATCAGACGCACCGAGCCGCTCGCGACTTCGGCGGCGAGCAGGTCGAGCGCGGCCTGCGCCTGCTGCTCTTCACGCGAGGCGAGCAGCGCGTCTATGTTTTCGAGGAAGAGGAGGACGCGACCGTCCGCGCTCTTCACGTCGCAGAGGATGGCCGCGAACCTCTTGCCGAACTCCGCCGCGCCGCCGGCGTCCGCGAGTAGACGGCCCGCGTCGAGCGCATAGATTTTCTTGCCGCGCAGAACTGCGGGCACCTCGCCGCCCGCGACGCGGCGCGCGAGTGCTTCGACGACTGCCCTTCCGCCCGCGGCGTCGTCAGTCAGGAGCAGAGGGTTGTTCCTGCCTTCGCGGCGCGCGAGCACGCGTTGAAGTTGGCGGACGCCCGCGCCGTAATCTTCGGCGGCTGGCGCGCCGCGCCGCGCCGCATCGCTCAAGTCCTCGGCGTAAGCGGACAGCGCCGCGGAGCCTGCCGGGTCTTTGCCCTTCTCGGCGGCGCGCGACTGCGCGCCCGCCTTCAGGAAAGGGCAGAGTGAGAGCAGCAGGGAGAAGAGCGCCAGGTAAGTCAGAGGCGAAGGGCGTCTGTTGACTTTCATCTTAAAAGCTCTCTGGCAAACGGAAACTTCGCACGACGAAAGAGTGTTGGCCGCCGAGACACGGCTAACGCCCTTTGTCAAAAGCCGTACCAGCGCGCGGCCCGCGGATTTCCTGAGAAAATGAGAGCCGGAAGGCCGGAAGGAAGGTCACGCGCTGACCGATTCGGTCAGCCTGAGAGCCGCGCCTCTGGCAAACTGAATGAGGCGGCGTCGGAAGTCAGGAGGCAGATTGGAAGGCTGCGGCGATTGTGAGTTTCTCTGAGTTGTAAGTTAGAGAGTTTGTCATTCCTCCGTCGGTGCGACCAACTGTGAACCCCCAGTCCGCGGACTGGGGGTTCGGTCGTTTCAGGGGCGGAAAGTTAAACCGCGTTGGCCGCGGAAGGGAGCGATCCTCGATGAGCGCCTTCTCGAAAAGCCTGCTGCTTTTCGCGCTGAACTGGGTGGACGCGCAACTGACAATCTGTTGGGTGCGCGGCGGTGTGGCGACGGAAGGCAACGGGCTGATGGCCTACTTCCTCCAGCTCGGAAACTTCCCCTTCCTCCTCGCCAAGCTCTCGGTCGGCGCGCTCGTCGCCTTCACGCTCTACCGCTTCTCGCACCTGGCGCTCGCGCGCCGCGGCCTGCACTTCGCACTCTGCCTCTACCTGACGCTCATGCTCGTGCACGCTGCCACGGGAGCGTCCGCGCTCGGCTGGCAACCGCCCGACGCGCTCGTCGCCTTCTTCCACCTGCCCGACCGCCTGCTTGCGCTTCTCTCGTAAAACGAGATTGCGGAATGAAAGATTTATTCATTGATTCAATGACTCATTGATTCAATGTTTAAATCCTCCCATTCTGCAATCGGCATAAACGCCACGCTGGAACTTTTCCGCCACACCGTCTGAATCAAGTTGGCAGCTTGCCGGGGCACACCCACGGCGTCGTCCGCGTTCCGGCCTGTGCGGCGCGGCGAACCTGTTTCGGCGCGGCTTCGTAGTAGAATCAGCCGCGAAATGGCAGGGCAAGGGCCGACGTATCCGGCGCGCAACGCCGCGCGCTCGGCGCGGCATCTGAGTTGCCGGAGCCTTTTCGAGAAGCTTATGAATTCATCAGAGAAGAAAGCCATGTACCGAATTTCAGCACGCCAGATTATCGCCGTCGCGCTGCTGTCGGCGCTCTTCGCCGCCGTCGGCGTCGCCTGCTTCGACCGCTGGGGCGCGCGCCTGCAACAGCCGACCGCCGCCTTCAACAGCGACGACAACCGAGCCACCGCCAACATCGCGGGCATCACA
>JALZHC010000486.1 GCA_030914105.1 Acidobacteriota bacterium | reverse complement strand
TACCGCTCGGCGCTCGCCGCCGACAATCTCCAACGCATGGGCTACACCAACGTCTACTCCATGGCTGGCGGCTGGAAAGCCTGGAAGGACGCCAACGCGCCTATCGAAGGCGAGTGACAGTTGAAGGCGACTAACAGTTAAGAGCGAGTAACAATTGAGGGTGACTAACAGCCGCCCGGCCCGCCCGAATTTTACGACGGCAAACGCGCACGCCTCTGCTATATTCACGGCAGACCCGGAAAGGAGCGCTCTGACCCGTGCCGCCTCAACCCGTCGAAGTCGTTTACTCTTACGCCAGAGAGGATGAAGCGCTGCGCGATGAGTTGGTAAAGCACTTAGCAAACTTGAGGCGGCGGGGGCTAATTGCGAATTGGTACGACCGCGACATCAGCGCCGGCAAAGAGTGGGAAGTCGAGATTAAGGAACACCTCGACAAGGCAGGCATCATTCTGCTCCTCATCAGTCCCGACTTCATGGACTCGGATTACTGTAACGATGTCGAAGTCACGCGTGCGATGGAGAGGCACGAGGCCGGAGACGCCCGTGTTATTCCCGTCCTTCTGCGGCCCGTTGACTGGGAGGGCGCTCCGTTCAGCCATCTAAATGCCCTTCCCTCTAACGGCCAACCCGTAACTTCCTGGCCTGACCGTGACGAAGCATTCCTGGACATCACCAAAGGGATTAAGAAGGCCCTACAAGAGCTATCCGGCGCTTCGGGGAATGTCGCCGTCTCTGACATTCCGCGGCCTCCTAAAGTCGGTTTCATTCCACGCCACTACGAAAACGGGGATAGCATTGTGAGGCGCTTACAGGAAGAGCTTGCGCCGCACAAGAATCAACTGGTCGCGCTCTGGGGCGCGGGCGGCGTCGGCAAGACGACGCTGACGGCGGAGGCGGCGCGCGGCCTTGAAGAGGTGGGGCAGCGCATCGTCTGGGTGTCCGCAGACGGGCGAGCCAATTTCACACTCTCGACGCTTCTGGACGACATTGCTGAGCAGTTCGGACGCACCGACCTGCGCCCGCTCGTGCTCGAACCCAAAGAGAAGGCGGTACGTGCTCTCATCGCCGACGCCCCGACGCTAATCGTCCTCGATAACTTCGAGACCATCCCGCCCGACGAGCAACCGCCCTGCATCACCTTTCTGGCGGAGAAGGCGCATTGCCCAGCGCTGATTACCACGAGAGAGTCAATTGACGATGTACGCTCCATTCCGCTTCACTCGATGCTGGCCGAAGAAGGCAGCACGTTACTGGACAGGCTGGTAGAACAGACCAGCAATCCCGGCATTTACACCGAAGCAATCCGTGGCCGCATCCTTGAGACGGCAGAAAACAACCCTCTCGTTATTCAGTGGATAGTCAGGCAGATTAATCTTGCAAACGACCCGGAAGAAGTATTAACCGAGTTGGCTCTCGGAGAAGGTGAGGCCGCCAAGCGGGTGTTTGACCGTTCTTTCAACCTGCCCCAGATGGCGGAAGGCGGGCGCGCCGTACTTCTCGCGCTCTCCCTCTTCATGCCGAGCGCGACGCGCTCCGCGCTCGCCGAAGTCGCGGGAATGGGTAAGGACAAAGACAAGAAGAAATTTAAGAAGGCGCAGGAGACTTTAGCTTCTCTATGGCTGCTGACACATGCGAGCGGCGGTCAGCGTTTAACCATCGAAGGGCTGACCCGTGAGTTCGCCAAAGCCCGCCTGTCACATGACCCACGCTCTAAAACTTTCCGCCAGCGGTTCGTCAACCGATTTCTACGCTACGCAGAAGTAAACTCAAAGGCCACCGCCGAGCACTTAAATTTAATAGAAGCGGAGAAAGATAATATCTTAAGTGCAATGGACGTTGCCTTAGAGCTGGGCGATTGGAGGAGTGCGATGCGCGTTTACAGCGCTGTTTATGAGTTTTTAAGTTTGAGAGGTTATTGGGATGAGACAATACGAAGAGGAGGACAATTACTGGACATTGCACGAATGTCAGCAAATGAGCGTTGGATTTCTTTTTTAACTCACAATTTGGCAGTGCTCTACCATCAACAAGGTATTTTAGGTGTGGCTGGCCGCCTCTATGCCGAGAGCCTAGAGATCGAGAAGAAGCTCGGCAACCAAAGCGGCGTCGCCCAAACCCTGCATCAGTTGGCGATGCTCGCGCAGGACCAAGGGGATATTGAAGAGGCGCGCCGCCTCTACAGCGAGAGCTTGGAGATAACGGAGAGGCTCAACGATCAAAGCGGTGTCGCCTATACCTTTGGACAATTAGGGAATCTCGCCATGGACGAAGGCGACCCTGTGGAAGCACGGCGTCTCTATAGTGATTGTCTTGAGATTTCAAGAAAAGTCGGAGACCAAAACAGTATTGCTACCACCCTTCTCCAGTTGGGCAGTCTCGCGCAGGACCAAGGGGATATTGAAGAGGCGCGCCGCCTCTACAACGAGAGCTTGGAGATTAAAAAGAGGCTCGGCGACCAGAGCGGCGTCGCCAGCGCTCTGCACCAATTGGGCACGCTTGCGCAGGGTCAAGGGGGCATGGAGGAGGCGCGCCATCTCTATGATGAGAGCCTGAAGATCTCTAAGAGGCTTGGCGACCAAAGCGGCGTTGCCAGTACCCTACATCAGTTGGGCAGACTCGCTGAGGACGAGGGCAACAAGGCGGAGGCGGCGCGGCTGTTTCGTGAGGCATTGAGTATCTTAGAGAGACTGCGCTCGCCGAACGCGGAGATTGCGCGTGACAGTTTGGCGAGGGTGGAGGGCGAGTCTTCTTGAAGAGAGGTTGATAGTTGCGGCTGCACCCCGCGGGATACGGTGTGCGCAGCGCAGGACGCCGAGGGTCGGCGGGCGTTGTGGTGTAAAATCGTCGGCGGGAATGCTGTCTTAACAATTCTTCGGGGCGGGCCGAGTCGCGGAAAAACTGCGACGCCGCGTGTGGAAGGGATGGACGATTCAATGCCGAAGGAAGCGAGTGGGAAGGAGTCGGGCGTGAGGGTGGAGCGCGATTCGATGGGCGAGATTGAGGTGCGTGGGGATAGGTATTGGGGCGCGCAGACGGAGCGTTCGCTGCACCATTTCAATATCGGGTTCGATGTGATGCCGCGGGAGATGATAAGGGCGTTGGGGTTGTTGAAGAAGGCCGCGGCGCTGGTGAATGAAGAGTTGGGGAAGCTGAGTGCGGATAAGGCGCGCCTAATCGTTCAAGCGGCGGATGAGGTGATTGAGGGGAAGTTGGATGAGCATTTTCCTCTGCGTGTGTGGCAGACGGGTAGTGGGACGCAGACGAACATGAATGCGAACGAGGTCATCTCGAATCGTGCGATTGAGATCGCGGGCGGGGAGATGGGGAGTAAGAAGCCTGTGCACCCGAACGACGACGTGAACATGTCGCAGTCTTCAAACGACACTTTCCCGACGGCGATGCACATCGCCGCGGCGGAGCAGATGCAGAAGCTTTTGCCGGAAGTCCGAAGGCTGCGAGAGGCGATTGACGCGAAGGCGAAAGAGTTCGCGGACGTGGTGAAGGTGGGCCGCACGCATTTGCAGGATGCGACGCCGCTCACGGTCGGGCAGGAGTTTTCGGGTTGGGCCTCGCTGCTGGAGCGCGACATCGAGCGTTTGGAGATGGCGCTGCCCGGTCTCTACGACCTCGCCATCGGGGGGACGGCGGTCGGGACGGGTTTGAACTCGCACCCGGAGTTCGCGGAGCGCGCGGCGTCGAAGATCGCGGAGCTGACGGGGCTGCCCTTCAAGTCGCACCCGAACAAGTTCGCGGCGCTGTCGGCGCACGACGAGATGGTCTTTGCGAGCGGCGCTCTGAAAACCCTGGCCTGCTCGCTGATGAAGATTGCGAACGACGTGCGCTGGCTCGCTTCGGGGCCGAGGGCCGGCATCGGCGAGCTCGTGTTGCCGGAGAACGAGCCGGGGTCTTCGATCATGCCGGGCAAGGTGAACCCGACGCAGTCGGAGGCGTTGACGATGGTGGCCGTGCAGGTCTTGGGCAACGACGCCGCCATCGGCTTCGCAGGCTCGCAGGGCAACTTTGAGCTGAACGTCTTCAACCCCGTGATGATTCAC
>JALZHC010000485.1 GCA_030914105.1 Acidobacteriota bacterium | reverse complement strand
CGTCATGCTCGACGACGTGCACCTCGCGGAGCGCCTGCGCGGCGAGGTCGCGCTCGGCCCGGAAGTCGCGCAGGCCGCGGCGCTGGGGCCGACGCCCTTCGTGCTCGCCGGCCTGCGCCGACGCGCCGCCGACATACTCAACGGCGCGGGCTATCAGGTCGGCCTCGACGCGCTGCGCCGCCTGCACCTCGACCGACTCAAAGAGGCGGACGCGCGAGAGCTGGTCGAGGGGCTGGCGCGCACGCATTCGGTCGCCGTCAACGACGAGACGCGCGACCTCGTCGTCCAGCAGCTTGAGTCGAACCCTTACCTCATCACCGCCATCTTCGAGGCCGCCAGAAGCGGCGGCGTCTCGCTCACGAGCTTCCGCGACTTCCAGACGCTCTACGTCGACGAGCTTCTGGGCGGGCGCGTCAACCGACGTTTCGGCTCCGTGCTCGAAGAGGTCGCGCCCTCGCTCACGCTGCGGCGGGGTCTTTTGCGCGTGCTCAACGAGTCGGCGTCTGCGCCCGGCGGCAAGTCGCCCGCCGAAGTCTGGATGAAGCGGCTCGGCATCGACGCCGTCGAGTTCGAGCGCGTGATGCGTCTGCTTCACATGCACGAGCTGGCGAGCTTCCAGGCGACCTTCGTCGAGGCGACGCCGAGCCGTGTCTGGCGCGACTTTCTTGCGGCGAGCTACCGGCTTCAGGTCGCCGCGGAGCCGCGCGCGCTCGTCGTCGCCGACACGCTCGTCGAGGCTTTGAAGCGCGCGCCGCAGACGCTCGCGCGCAGCTACCGGCGCGGCGCGGCACTTAAGCTCGACGACCTGATGCGCCGCTTCGACTTCGGGCGCGTGCCGGCGAGCCTCTTTCATTACGAACGCTACGCGCGGCTCTACCGCGGCGCGGCAGCCGACGAAGTGCAGACCGGGCTTGAGTCAGAGACGGACACGTTGCGCCTTCCGCAGCTCGTCCACGCGGCGAGCTGCGCTTCGTTCCACCCGCCGATGCTTCAGTTCTGCGACGAGGAGCGTTGCACGGTCGCGCACGGCTTCGACGCGACATCTTACGCGGAGGCTGCCGAGGTGGTCTGGATCGCCGCCGAGGTTGAGTCGAAGCTCGAAGCGGGCCGCGCGCTCACGGAGCTTTGGCTCGACCGTTTGGAGCAGGTCGCGCTGGCCTGCGGCTTCGAGCGCGTGCGCCTGTGGCTCGTCTCGCGCGAAGGCTTCTCGGCAGAGGCGTCGGAGCTTCTGGAAGAGCGCGAGGCGCTCTCGTCTTGCCGCGAGCAGTTGGAGTTTCTGACGGCGCGGCTCGGAAGCGAGGAAGGGGAAGAGAAGTCCACGGCGGACGAGTTCGCCATCGAGTTTCCGGCAGGCGACGACACAGAGCTTGTCGCGGCCAACGCCGTCGAGCAGATCGCGCGTCGGATGGAGTTTCAGCCCGAAGCCGTGACGCAGATTAAGCACGCGCTCATCGAGGCCTGCATCAACGCCGCCGAGCACAGCCTCAGCCCCGAAAGAAAAATCTATAACCGCTTTCGCGTCGAAGGTGATAAATTAGTCATCACCGTTTCGAGCCGGGGCCTGACAGTCCCGGCCAGCATTTCCGAGAACGGGAGTTCGTCCCCCGACAAGAGCGAGGGCGCGCGCGCGCGGCGCGGCTGGGGCCTGAAGCTCATCCGTCAGTTGATGGACGACGTTGAGTTCGAGCGCGTGGACGACGGCGCGCGCCTGCGGATGACGAAGTACCTACGCAAGTAGAAGGGAAGACTTGCCCAGATGTCTGAGACACTCACAGGCCACGCGCCGCCCGAACCCCAGGGCGGCGAGGTTGCCGTCGTTTATGCCGGCGACTACGTCAACAAGCTGAGCGGTCAGCGCATCGAGCGCGAGTGCATGCTGAGGCTCGAAGCGGGCTGCCGCGCCCTCGTGATTAACTTCCGGGGCACGGAGCTTGTGAACAGCATCGGCGTCTCCATCCTGCTCGGCGTCATCGAGGCCGCCGAGCGGCGCGGCGCGCCGGTCGTCTTCTCAAACGTCAGCCGCCACACGGTCAAGCTCTTCGAGTTGCTCGGCCTGACGCGCCTGGTCGTCCTGGCCGAGAGCGAAGAGGCCGCGCTCGCCACGCTCAACGAATTTACCCCGACGCTGGACGGACACTGAAAAGCAGTAAATCGTGAATCGTGAATCGTAAATAGTTTGGTCTTCCTGCCGAGCTTTCGATTTACAGCTCAAGTCGGGCAGCGCTCGACGACTATTCACGATTTACGATTCACGATTCACGAGAACATGCCTGACAGAATGCGAAAGGTTCTGCACGCCTTCGCGGCGCTCGCCGATTTGGGCGAGGAGATCGCGGAGACGAGCGACTTCGAGGAGATGGTGCGCTCGGCCCTGCACGTCGTCCTCGGCGCTCTGGGCGTGCGCCGCGGCGCGGTCGCCGAGGTAGACCGCGAGTCGTCGTCTCTGCGCTTCGTCGCCGCGCGCGGCTTCGGCGAGTCACTGCCGCCCGACGTTTCGCTGCCGCTCAAACTAAACGGCGTCCACGGCGCGAAAACCAACGGCAACGGCGCACACGCTCACGCGCCTGCAAAGCACGAGCCGGCGCTGTCGAAGCAGGAGCTTGCGCGCGTCGAGCGCGAGATCAGGGAGCAGTTCGACGCAAGGGCGGTCGAGGTCGTCACGCCGCTCGTGGTGCGGGGCGAGCTGGTCGGCGTCATCCTGCTCGGCGGGAAGGCGAGCGGCCAGGAGTTCGCCGCCGAAGACCGGGAGCTTGTCCGCTCGCTCGGTCGACACATCGGCGTCGGACTTCACAACCACCGCCTTCTGCGCGAGGTCGAGCGCCGCGCCGAAGAGAATCGGCGGCTCTACGACGGCCTCAAGGCCATCTACAAAGACACTGTGCGGGCGTTTGCCGCGGCGATTGACTGTAAGGACAAGTACACGCAGGGCCACTCCGAGCGGGTCGGCAAGTACAGCGAGATCATCGCGCGCGAGATGGGCTGGGAAGAGGAGGAAGTCGAAGGGATAGCGATTGCCGGCTACCTGCACGACATCGGCAAGCTCGTCGTTGACCGAGACATCATCAACGCGCCCTACCGCATTGACGCCAAGAACTCCTCCGAGCTGAACCGCCACCCGGCCGCCGGTTACGAAATCCTGCGCCCCATCAACCACCCCTTCGCAGACATTCCGCTCATGGCCCGCTACCACCACGAGCGCCCGGACGGTCGCGGCTACCCCGAAGGACTCAAAGACGAGGAGATTCCGCTCGGCGCGAAGATCGTCTCGCTGGCCGACTCCTTCGACGCCATGACGACCGACCGCCCCTACCGTCGCCGCCGCGCCTTCGAGGAAGTGGTCGAAGACTTCCGACGCAACGCTGGCCGCCAGTTCTCGCCCGCCGTCGTCGCAGCCTTCTGCCGCGCGCTACTTAAAGAGGCCCGCGGCGAGACGCGCCCCCGCACAATCATCCGCCTCCTCGGCAAAGACTACGTCGAAGAGCAGGCGCTCCCCGCCCTCGAACAACTCATCAACGACCTCGAATCCGGCCCGCAAGCCGCCGTGGGCCAGGCATAGCGTCGGAATTAACCCTCCGCCCGCGAATGGCCTCCAGGCAGCGAGGTGTTGAGCATGATGGAAGCCATTCAACGGGGCGGTCGGCTCAAACCACTTTTCGGCGGCGCGGATTACTCCGGCCCGTCGTCAACGAATCTTGTTCTACCCGTGCCTCAACCGCACCAAAGGCACCCACTATTCCGTCAGCCCTAGCTGATCTTGCTGAAATAATGGACGCTCTGCGTAGTTCCCGCGTCAACCCCTACGAGAACGGCACCCTCATTTACGAGGTCAGTAACGACTTGCGCCGTTGAATTAGGGTCGTTGTAGTTCCAGGTAACGTAGGAGAGTTTGTAGGTGTGGGTTGTTAGGTCATGACGGACCCAGCAGTAGTAAGCCCTCTGCGTAGACCCCTCGGACATGATGCACTGAAGTCCGTCTGCTTTCGGTCTATGTTGGTTTACAAAGCTTTCGACGGCTTCTGCAAGCTTGAGCTGATACTCTTCGGGGATACCGCCGTG
>JALZHC010000484.1:3346-4056 GCA_030914105.1 Acidobacteriota bacterium | reverse complement strand
GATAAGAGGAGTCTGAGAGTCAGGAGTCAGGAGTCTCAGAGTCAGGAGTCAAGACCTCTTGCCTTTGACTCCTGACTCTCAGACTTTATTTCTTATCACTTATCACTCATCACTTATCACTTCAAACCATCTGCGTCGCCGCGGCGAGCAGGTCGCGCACGGAGCGCGTCGGGTCGCCGTGGCCGAAGACCGCGGTGCCGGCGACGAAGATTTCGGCTCCGGCAGCGGCGCAGGCGGCGATGTTGTCGCGGTCAATGCCGCCGTCAATCTCGATGCGGACGCTCAGGCCGCGCTCCTCGATCATGCGGCGCAAGCGCCTGACCTTCTCGACCGATGTCGGGATGAACTCCTGGCCGCCGAAGCCGGGGTTGACCGACATGACCAAAACGTAGTCTGCGAATTGCAGGGCCTCCTCCAGGTGAAAGAGCGAGGTCGCCGGGTTGATGACGATTCCGGCCTTCGCGCCCCGCTTCCTGATGGCCGCGAGAGTCCGGTGGATGTGCGGGTCGGCCTCGATGTGTACGGAAACCATCTGCGCGCCCGCCTCGACGAACTTCTCGGCGTACAGCCCCGGCTCGGAAATCATTAGATGCGTATCCAGGGGCAGATGGGTTGCGCGGGCCAGCGAACGAACTACGGGCAAACCCACGGTCAGGTTGGGCACGAAGTGGCCGTCCATCACGTCCACGTGGATGACGGTCGCGCCGCCG
>JALZHC010000484.1:0-3336 GCA_030914105.1 Acidobacteriota bacterium | reverse complement strand
GCCGACGAGCCACTGCACGATGTCGAGGTCGTGAATCATGAGGTCGAGCACCACGTCGATGTCGAGCGAGCGCGCGGTGAACTGCCCGACGCGGTGAATCTCGAAGTAGACGGGCTGGAGGACGTGGGGCTTCAGGGCGACGAGCGCCGGGTTGAAGCGTTCGAGGTGGCCGACCATCAGCGTCGCGCCGCCGCGCGCGGCGGCCTCGATCTCCGCGCCCAAGCGCGCGAAGTCCGCGGAAAGGATGGATGGCGCTATCTCGATCATCGCTGACTCTCTTGGTTCCGCCCGACGCGTCGGGATTTCCCGCCGAAAACGGCTCAACCTTACGTCCGGGGCGTCGCCTTCATCATCTCGAAAAACTTATTGCGCAGACTGTCGCCGGCACTCCTCGAATCCTTCCTCGCCTTTAAGTTCTTATAATTCCCGCCGCCGGCTTTCACGCCGTGATAGATGCGAATCGAATCCGCCACGCGCCACAAGACCTTCAGACCGCCCGCGTCCCTCCCGATGACGTAGCAGTATACCTTGGCCGAGTAATAGGCGCGTGCCGGCGCTTTCGGTATGGACATTGCCCTACCCGTCGCCGGGTCGCGCACCGCCCCGCCCATATCAGCGATGTTAGTGTCGTTCCTCGGCTCGCGCTCGGTCGTCAAGGGGAACACGAAGCGCGCGAGGATGATGTCGGCCTGCGAGGCGTCCTCGGCAGCCTCAAGCCGGACGCACTTACCGCCGTCCGATTGATTCCACTCGCCGAGCCAGCCCGCGAAGTCGGCCCGCACTTCGTCTTGCCCCGGCGTGTAGACGAAGACCTTGAGTGGCGTCGCCGTGCATTGAATCGCCGGCTTCGACTCCGAAACGGAAGCCGCCCTGGCTGCTCGCTGAATCAGTCGCAAGCATACGGAGTCGTCACTGTCAGACTGCTGCCCCGCCGCGAGACCGCATAATGCGATGACCAATAAGAGCGAGGATAAACGCATAAACGCCCGTTGAGTTATTCAGGGCACCGCCCCTCTGAAAGTCAAAGCTTAAGGGGTCGGTCGCCGGTTGGCGTTCGTGGGCCGGCTCGTGTTCGTCGTGCGGACGCCGGCGTTGGAGTTACGGTTGCGGTTCGTGTTCGCGCCCGCGTTGGAGTTACGATTCGGCGCGGCGTTGCGGTTGCCGAAGAGGCCCGTGTTGCCGGAGTTCGCGTTGTGCGCGTTCTCGGCACCGGCGTTCGTGTTCGCGCCCACGTTCGTGTTGGACGAGGCGTTCGAGTTGGCGTTCGAGTTCCGGTTCGTGTTCCTGCGCCGGTTCGCGTTCTGGTTTCGGTTCTCGTCCAGACCCTCCGTGCCGCGCTCCGACTTCCTCTCTTCGGCGACGGCCTCGTTGGGCGGCGTCTCGCCCTCTTTGGGCGCGCGGCTGACGACGACGCGGACGATCTGCCCGCCCTTGACGACCTCGCCGGCGTGCGGCGTCTGGTCGAGGATGATGCCGGGCGGGACGTCCGGCTTGTAGCGCGTGGCCCTCTGGCTGATGTCGAGGCCGGCCTTGCCCAGGGTCTTCTCGCCGTCGAGGTAAGACTTGTTGGTCACGTCCGGGACTTGCACGTTCGGGCTGCGGAGCGAGAGGTAGACGGTCGTCACGAGGCCGAAGGCGAAAGCGACGGCGAGCAGCGCGACCATCCCGAGCTTACCGAATACCGACAGGATTTTTCGCAATGCCACTAAACTTCCGACGCCTCTCTCGCTCGCCCGACGGGGGAATTTCGGCCACCGAACAGCGGCCTCTAACAGACCGCGCAGTCTAACACCCGCCGCACGCGAGCCGCAAGGAAGGGGAAAGCAGTAGCCAGAAGTCAGTAGTCAGAATCCAGTAGGCTCCGCCCGGCGGGCGTTGACGCCGGCACTAAAACGGTTCGACAGGCGAGTACTTTTCTACTGGCTCCCGGCTCCTGATTTCTGGCTACTGCTTCCTGAGTGCGGCGACGAAGAAGCCGTCAACGTCGTCGCGGTGCGGCCAAGTGCGCGCCGCGCCGGACGGGAGAAGGAGTGAGGTGGGCGCGGGCGTCGCCTCGACCTGCTCGAAGTCTGGGCGCGAGCCGAGCAGCGCCGCGACGACCTCCTCGTTCTCTTCCCTCTCGACCGAGCAGGTCGAATAGACGAGCCGCCCGCCTCGCTTCAGGACGCGCGCGGCCTCGGCCAGAATCCGCCGCTGGACCGAGGCCAGCTCGCTGATGTTTGAGGGCTTGAGCCGCCAGCGGATTTCCGGGTTGTGGCGGAGCGTGCCCGTGCCCGTGCAGGGCGCGTCAACGAGGACGCGCTCGAAGGTTTCTCCGTCGAAAGGCAGCATCTCTTCCGCGTCCAGCGCGACCGTCCGGACGCTTCGCACGCCAAGGCGCTCGCACGACTCTCTGACCATGCGCAGGCGTTGCTCGTGCAGGTCGCCCGCGACGATGAGCGCGCGGTCGCACGCGAGCGCGGCGACGTGCGTCGTCTTGCTTCCGGGCGCGGCGCAAACGTCGAGCACGCGCTCGCCCGCGCGCGCTCCGAGGACGTGCGCGACGAGCTGCGAAGCCTCATCCTGCAAGTAGATCAGCCCCTCGCCCGCGAGCGAGCGCAGCGCGGCGCTCACGTCTGCACGCAGAACAGCACTCACACCTGTACGCAGGATGGCGCTCGCGCTGACGTTGCTTGCGCCCGCGCCGCCTTCGGCTCGCCAGCCGTCGGGCGCGATGCGCGAAGGCTCGACAAGGACGCCCGCGACGCGGAGCTGGTCGATGAGAGGGCCACTTTCCGAACGCAAGGTGTTCACGCGGAAGGAGGCGGGCGCGGGGTCGTTGTTGGCGCGCGCGAGGCTCTCGGCCTCGTCCTGACCGAAGGCCGAGGCCCAGCGGCGGACGAGCCAGGCCGGGTGCGATGTCTCGACCGCGATTCTCTCAAGAGGGTCGTTGATTTCGGCGGCGGGGTCATAGTCAGGCTCGCGCGCCGCGCGGCGCAGCACAGCGTTGACGAAGGGCGCGGCGGAGCGAAGGCGCGCGGCGTGCGTGAGGTTCACGGACTCGTTGACCGCGGCGCGCGCAGGCACGCGCGTGAGCAGTCGAAGCTGGTAGAGGCCGAGGCGCAGCGCGCGGCGCACGGGCGCGTCCAGCCTTTCGCTCGCGCGCCCGGCGAAGTGCTCAAGGAGACGGTCGAGCCAGAGTTGCCGACGAAGGACGCCGAGCACGAGCACGTGGCAGAGAGCGCGGTCTTCCGCCGACATCTCTTCGGGAAGGCCCGCGAGCAGCGGCGCGGCGAACGCACCCTCCTCCTCGACGCGGCGCAAGACCTCGAACGCCGCGCGGCGCGCGGGCGAGAC
>JALZHC010000483.1 GCA_030914105.1 Acidobacteriota bacterium | reverse complement strand
CACCAAAGCGCTCTGCTTGATCACGCTTTCGATGAGCTGTGGTGCTACATATTTACCGTTAGAGAGCTTGAACAGCTCCTTTTTACGATCCGTGATATAGAGCCGTCCGTCCTCATCCAGGCGTCCGACGTCTCCCGTCTTAAACCATCCATCTTCGGTAAAGACCTCTCGCGTCTCGTCCATCATCCGGAAGTACCCGGGCATGACGTTCGGCCCGCGCACGAGGATCTCCCCGTCCGGGGCGAGCGACACGGCGATGCCAGGAAATGGTAAGCCGACGGATCCCACCCGATTGTTATCAGGGCGGTTCGCCGAGACGATGCATGTCTCGGTCATTCCATAGCCTTGCAGGATGGGAATATCTGCGGCCAGAAAAGCGTAAGAGAGCGCGGGTGAAAGCGGCGCGCCGCCCGAAACGAAATAACGTAGCCGGCCGCCTATGCCGGCGCGCCACTTGGCGAAGACTAAGCGGCTGGCGATTCCCTGCTGCACCTCTAAAAGAGGCGGCACCGGCCTCCGTTTATCCTTCAACTCGGCATAGCGCGGGCCTACCTTCATGGCCCACTTGAACATTTTTCGTCTCCAGCCTCCGGCCGATTCCCCGCGCTTCATAATGCGGTGATATACCTTCTCGAAGAGCCGGGGGACGGCCGTCATGATCGTGGGTCGGACTTCCTGTAGGTATGAGGCTACTTGATCGAACGAGGCGGCATAGTAAACCGAGACTCCGTTCCAGCAGAAGACATAGAAGACCGTCCGCTCAAAGATATGGGACAGGGGTAAGACCGAGAGCGCGACGTCGTTTGACGAGATAGGCAGGGCGCTGGAGATCGAGAGGACATTAGAGACGAAATTCGCGTGCGTCAGACAGACGCCTTTGGGCTCGCCCGTCGTGCCCGAAGTGTAGATGATCGTCGCGAGGTCTGCGGCGGCGACCGAGGCGAGCGCACGGTCGAAGACTTCCGGCGCGGCGCGGTCGAGTTCAGCGCCGCGCTGCTCGACCTCGAAGAGGGTGAGTGCGCCCTCACGCGCCTCGGCGGCGTCGGTATCGAAGAAGACGACGCACTCAAGACGCTCGACCGGCTCGATGCCGGGCCGCGCGTGGCGGTAGACCTTTCGACCTGAGACGAAGAGCAGGCGCGCGCCGGAGTCTTCGAGGATGAAGCGCACCTGTTCGGGGGCCTGCGTCGTGTAGATTGGGACGTTGATTGCGCCGAGGCTAAGTATCGCGAGGTCAACGACAGACCAGTCGGGCCGGTTCTCCGACAGGAGCGCCACGCGGTCGCCCTTGCGGACGCCGAGCGCGGAGAGTCCGAGGGCGACGGCGCGCACGCGTTTGATGATCGCCGCGCCGGGGATGTGCAACCACTGGCCCTGCTGCTTCAGGCTCAGCGCGTCCGACTTCGCGTGCCTTGAGAGAGCCTCAAGGCACATCCCCGGCACCGTCGCCGGCACTTCAACATGATGCGTCAATTCACTCATCCACGTAATGAGTGATGAGTGATAAGTGATAAGTGATAAGAGGAGTCTGAGAGTCAGGAGTCTGAGAGTCCAGAGTCGAAGGCAGGTTGTCTTGACTCCAGACTCTGAGACTCCAGACTCCAGACTTTATTTCTTATCACTTATCACTCATCACTTATCACCTGCTTTAATCCTTTCCGCGAAGTAGGCGACCGTACGCTTGAGGCCGTCGCGCAGGGGGATGGTCGGCTCCCAGCCGAGGAACTTCTGCGCGCGCGAGATGTCGGGGCGGCGCTGTTTGGGGTCGTCGGCGGGCAGAGGGCAGAAGCGCATTCGGACTTCCACACCGGCGGCGCGCGCCACCTCGTCGGCCAGCTCGCGCATCGTGAACTCGCCGGGGTTGCCGACGTTGACGGGCGCGTGCACGTCGAAGCCTTCCTGTGCGCCCTCCTCGGCGTTCATCAGGCGCATCATCCCCTCGACGAGGTCGTCCACGTAGCAGAACGAGCGCGTCTGCTCGCCCGTGCCGTAGATGGTCAGCTCCTCGCCGCGCAGAGCCTGCACGATGAAGTTCGACACCACGCGCCCGTCGTGCTCAAGCATGCGCGGGCCGTAGGTGTTAAAGATTCTGATGATGCGCGTGTCCACACGGTTCTGCCGGTGGTAGTCCATCATCAAAGTCTCGGCCAGACGCTTCCCTTCGTCATAACAAGAACGAGGGCCGATGCAGTTGACGTTGCCGTAGTAGCTTTCGGGCTGCGGGTGGATTTCCGGGTCGCCGTAGACTTCGGAGGTTGAGGCCTGGAGTATGCGCGCGCGGACGCGCTTGGCGAGGCCGAGCATGTTGATGGTGCCCATGACGCTCGTCTTGACGGTCTTCACGGGGTTGTACTGGTAGTGGACGGGCGAGGCCGGGCAGGCAAGGTTGTAGATTTGATCCACTTCGAGGAGTAGCGGCTCGATGATGTCGTGGCGCAGCAGCTCGAAGTGCTTCGAGTCCATCAGGTGATAGACGTTCTCCCTGCGGCCCGTGAAGAAGTTGTCGAGGCAGATAACCTCGTGCCCCGCGCCGACGAGCCGCTCGCACAGGTGCGAGCCGATGAAGCCCGCGCCCCCGGTGACAAGTATCCGCATCTTCTCTGTTGACTCCCTCCGGCGGGTCTCAAGTCAGAGACATTGTATCAGTCGCAGGCCCCGCCTGCCCTTCTTCGCGCGCGGGCGTCTGCTCCGCCGCCACGCGCGCTCCCGCACTCTCCGCTGTCTCACGCCCCGGGCCGTGGTGTTGGTGTTGATGGTGATGGTGGTGGCTGCGCCGTCTTCGCGGGCGGGTGCGGCGCGTCTCTTCCGGCTGCTCGACGCGGGAGTCGGCGGTGGCGAGCGCGGCAAGCACGAGGAACATGAGCGCGTTGGCGGTCGTGTGGAGCGTGAAGTCGAAGAAGCTGTGGACGAGCGCGCCCGCGCAGCCCGCGAGCGCGCCGAGCGCGACACCGCGCCGGAACTTGTCGTGCGACTGCATGCGCCTGAGCGCCACGCGCACAAGGACGACGATGAAGAGGAGGCCGAGCACTCCGCCGACCACGCCGCCGTCGGTGAGGATTTGCAGGTAGTCGTTGTGCGCCTGCTCCAGACGGTAAGTGCCGTTGGCCGTGTCGTAGCGCGGGTAGGCCGCGCCGAACGCGCCGAGGCCCGTGCCGATTAAGGGATGGTCTTTGACGATCTGAATCGCGCCCTCCCAGAAGTGCGCGCGGCCCGTCGTCGGGTCTTCGGAGTTGACCGTGCCGACCAGACGGCTCAGGGCGTCCTCGCCGCCGAAGTAGAGCACGCCGAAGAAGACCGCGACGATCATCGCGAAGCCGAGGCCGACGCGAATGGCCGCGGCGCGCACGCGCCCGCCGCTCGCCTCCTCGCCCTCTCCGCGCGGGCCGCGGCGGCGGAAGACGGCGGCCACGGCGGCGAGGAAGAGAATCTCGCAGACCATGCTGAGCATGCCGCCGCGCGAGTTCGTCAGCACGAGCGCGATTGCCATCATCGCCGAGGCGAAGGCGTAGAGCAGCATGCGGTCGCGCTCGATTGCGCCGGCGAAGAGCAGGCCGAGCGGCATGGCGAGCGTTAGCTCCATGTAGCCGGCGAAGTGGTGCCGGTTGACGTAAGGGCCGAAAGGCTCGGCCTGCTCCGGCTGGCGCAGCCAGAAGATCGTCGAGGGGTTGAGGAAGTGCTGCATCAGCCCGTAGACGCCGAGCGCGAAGCCGAAGATGACGACGAGCCGGGCGACAAGCCGCAGACGCCGGGGGCTATCGACGAAGGCGAGCGCCGCGGCGAAGTAGACGATGAGGCCGGCCAGCTCGACGAGGACGAGGCGCGTGGCGTGCGGGTCGAAGGAGATGGTGTGAGTGGGCGCGGCGATACCGGCTCCGAGGTCTTGCGGGCCGCCGAGCGGCAAAATTTGAATGACGCCGAGCGCGAAGAAGGCGAGCAGCGGCAGTTGCAGAAAGTTCTTGCTCAGGCGCAGCACGCGCGTCCGCCAGGCGTCAATCATCCAGAGCGCGAGGACGACGCCTGCGCTGAAGGCGAAGACGGCGAGCGACCAGGAGTGCAC
>JALZHC010000064.1 GCA_030914105.1 Acidobacteriota bacterium | reverse complement strand
GCGTCACACTCCGGAGCATCTTTGATGAGTACACCGCAAGTGCCTTTCTCCGCGCCGCCGAGCGCCGCCGCGCCGCCGCTCAACTTTCTGAACGTCCTCCAGCGAATGCTGTCGGTCTCCGACAAGGTGAGCGACCTGATCTTCTCGCCGGGCCGACCGCCGCAGGTCGAGCTGCTCGGCGAGCTTCAGCCGGTCGCCGTGCCGGGACTCGAAAAGCTTCTGCCGGCGCACACTGCCTCAATCGCCAAGCTCATCCTCGGAAACCACCAGACGGCGGCGGAGAACCTGGAAAAGCTCGGCTCGGCAGACCTCTCCTTCAGCGCGCCGGGCTTCGCGCGCTTCCGCGTCAACGTCTTCATGCAGCGCGGCTCGCACGCCATCGTCATGCGCGTTATCCCGCCGCGCCCGCCGCAGTGGAGCGACTTCAACCTGCCGGAAGTCCTCAAAGAGATCGCAGGCCTCAAGAACGGGCTGGTGCTCGTCACCGGCCCCACGGGTTCGGGCAAGTCCACGACTCTGGCCGCCGTCATCGACCTCATCAACGAGGCGAAGGCTTACCACATCGTCACCATCGAAGACCCCATCGAATTCCTCCACGCGCACAAGAAGTCAACCATCCACCAGCGCGAGCTGCACTCCGACACGCCGAGCTTCGCCCTCGCCCTGCGCGCGGCACTGCGCCAGGCCCCGAAGGTCATCCTCGTCGGCGAGATGCGCGACCGCGAGACCATCGAGGTCGCGCTCGAAGCCTCCGAGACGGGCCACCTCGTCCTCTCCACACTCCACACGATTGACGCGGCCAAGACCGTCGACCGAATCATCGGCGTCTTCCCCAAGAACGAGGAGCAGGCCATCCGCACGCGACTGGCACAGTCTTTCCGCTTCATCGTCTCGCAGCGGCTGCTGCCGCGCGCAGACCGCCAGGGCCGCGTCGCCGCCATCGAGATTCTCAAGTCCACCGCGCGCACGCGCGAGTACATGGAGCACGGCGAGCGCGAGGGCAAGTCTCTGATTGACGCGATGGAGCAGAGCGACCTGGACGGCATGCAGACCTTCGACGGCGTGCTCGAAAAACTGATCCGCGGGGGCGTCGTCAACAAGGACGAGGCGCTCGCCTACGCCTCGAACCCCGGCAACCTCATGCTCCGCCTCAGCGACCTCGGCGCGACCACCGCGGCCCAGGCCATGAAGCCCAACGGCAACGCCTCGATGCTCGACATGCTCGAATAACCGGCCCTCGACGTAAGTAGCCGACACAAACCCGTCCACGAAAACAGACGAAACGGCACGAAGAAGAGGCGTCAAGGCTGACGGCACGAAGAAGAAACGCGAACGACGGCGGAGAATCAATCCCGCTTCAGCGTTTCTTTCGTGCCGTTTCGTCTGTTTTCGTGGATTGCCTTCTCTCCACGGGGCCGCGTGCTGGTAAACTGGCGCGGCGGCGAAGTTCGGAGCGGGCAGATTGTCGGCAACCATCCCGCCGCCGGAGGGGCATCAAACCGACGTGGCTTTGTTGAGGCACAGGCCGGGCCGTGTGAGGAGGCTGAAAGTTTTGAAGGCGCGCGTGGCGTCCGCGCTCGTCGTGTCGCTGCTGCTCGCGGCGACGCCGTGCGTCTCGCCCGCGCGTGCCGCGCAGTCTGTTGAGGGCGGCGGCGGGAGCTTCCTCAACATCGCGCTGCCGCCGAGCGGCGAGATGCTGGTCGAGAACCGGCGCGGCTCGGTGCGCGTGGAGGTCTGGGCGGAGGATCACGTCGCGCTCGCGGCAGACGTGCAGGGCGTGGGGCGCGCGAGAGGGCGAGGGCTGCCGGTCGCCGTCTCGCACACCGAAAGTCTTCTGACGATCAAGGCCACAGACGCCGCGCCCGCCGCGACGGCGAGAAGAACGCTAAAGGCCGGGGCGAGGAGAACGTCGAAGGCCGTAGCGCCGCGCGTTGACCTCGTCTTGCGCGTGCCCGCGTCTGCGCGCATGAAGGTCTACACGTCCGACGGCGCGCTGGAAGTAAGGGGTCTGCCGGCCTCGCTCGTCGCGCAGACGATCTCAGGCGACCTGACGCTCGCGCTGCCCGCCGGCTCGGAGGCGAACCTCACGGCGCAGTCTCTGAACGGCGCGGTGACGCTCGGCGAGGGCGTCGAGTCGGAGGGCGGGCGCGTGGTTCGAGGGAAGTTTCAGGCGCGACTGGGCGCGGGCGGCAGTGCGGGCGCGGGCAGCCCGACGGTCAACCTTTTTTCCGGACGCGGCCACATCAGTCTGACGACGCTCTCTGCCGAAGCCGGCGACGCGGCGGCGGGACGAAGCGCGCAGGGCGTGAACGAGCGTGCGAGCGGGCGAGACGCGGGGAGGGCGGCGGACAGGACGATGGCTAATCGTCAGCGCGTTAAAGACGAGGATGAAGAGGCGGCGTCAGCGCCCGTCCGAAGGCCTACGCCGCAGCCCGCGGAGACGCCGCAGGAGGTCGGCGAGGACGAGGTCGTGCGCGTCGAGTCTGACCTCGTGACCGTCAACGTCTCCGTGGTTGAGCGCGCGAGCGGGCGCGGGCTTGTGGGACTCTCGGCGGGCGACTTCAAGGTCTTCGAGGACGGGGTCGAGCAGCACATCGAGCACTTCGAGTCGGCGGACGCGCCGTTTGACCTCCTCCTTCTGCTCGACCTCTCCGGCTCGACCGCACGCGTCACAGACACGATACGCGCCGCCGCGCGCCGCTTCGTCGCCGCGACGCGCGCGCAGGATCGCGTCGCCATCGTCACGTTTGCGGGCGAGCAGAGCGTCGTCTCGCCGCCGACGAGCAACCGCGCCGCGCTCGCCAACGCCATTGACCGCATCGCGACGCCGAAGGGCGACACGCGCCTCTACGACTCGCTCGACTTCGCGCTCGGCTACATGACGCGCAACGCAGACCCCGCGCGCCGACGCGCCGTCATCCTGATGAGCGACGGGCTGGACTCGACGCTCCCGAACGTCACGGGCGTCGGCTCGACCCTCCCTTACAACGAGCTGCGCAGCCGCGTGCAGGAGTTCGACGGCATCGTCTACACGGTCTGGACGAGCACAGAGTACGAGGCCTTCAGCCCCGAAGACATCCAACCCGAAACTTTCGACCTCGCGCACGACCGCCTCGAAGAGCTGGCCCAAGCGGGCGGTGGGGCCTTCTATGAGGTCGAGAAGCTCGAAGACCTCGCCGGCGCATACGAGCGCGTCGTCGCAGACCTCGGAACCGTCTACAGCCTCTCCTACCGCCCGACCAACAAGCAGCGCGACGGGAGCTGGCGCGCCATTCGCGTCACACTCCCGCGCCACTCCAACGCCGTCGCCCGCGGCAGGCGCGGCTACTTCGCGAAGTGAAACGATGAACGCGGAATGATGAGTGGAGGGCAGTAGACAGTAGACAGTAGTCAGCATGAAGGCAAGTGTTTTCCTACTGTCTATTGGCTACTGCCCTTCATCCTTCATCCTTGCGGCCTTCATCCTTTTCTTAGTCGGTGAACAACTGCTCGACGTAGAGCTTCAGGGTGGGGAAGACTGTTGATTCGATCTGCTTGCCGCGGCTGAACATCTTGCCGTCGTCGAAGCCTGCGCCGGTCTGGCGTCGCACTTCGACGGTCTGCGCCGTCTCGTCAACCAGCCACAGCTCGCCGACGCCGAGCGCGCCGTAGGTCTCGGCCTTCGTGTTGCGGTCGTAGATGGCCGAGCCGGGCGAGATGACTTCGACGACGAGGTCGGCGGTCGTGCGATGCTTCGGGCCGAGGCGGGCCGCGAGTTCCGCCGAGACGTAGAACAGGTCAGGCTCAAGATAAGTCCGCTCGCTCGTCCAAATGGCTGCCCGTGGAGCGTAAAGGCCACCTTTATCTCTTGTCTCAGCAAGGTGAACAGGCAGTAGGCGAATAAGTCGCATCACGACGTTGTCGTGAGTATCTCCGGGAGGTGGGGACATGTATAGAACTCCGGCGATGAGTTCCAGCTTCGACCTGTCGGGTGGGTCAGGCAGTTGCCAGAATTCTTCAAGCGTGTAGGTCTTGACCAGCGGGGAAGTGTTAATCTTGGTGCTCATCGGTCAACCTCTCGCCCGGAGTATAGCACTGGCATGCAACCCAGGCCCGGATGCAAGATTTGTCGCCAGGCGAAACCGACGGATGCGCGGCGCGCGTCTGGCGCGAAGCGAGGCGGCGGGCCGATTGTTCAGTGCTTTTCGACGCTTCTTACCGGCAGCGCGGGCGGCTGTTTGCGCGTCTAAGGTTTTACTATGCGAACCAGGGGAAGTCGTTTCATCATCTTCGCTCTCATCCTGACCTGTTTGGCCGCGGGGCTGGCGGCCTTCGTCTTCAAGCGTTCGCGCTCGCGCGTCGTCACGCACGCGCTGGCGATGACGGAGCCGACGCCGCCGCAGCGGACGCTGCCGCCTCTGCCGGTGCGCCCGCTCTCGCCGCGCCTGCGAGCCTTGCGCGAGCGCGCGATGGCCGACGCAGCGCGCGTGCGCGGGCTTGAGTGGGCGGGCGACGTTGGCATGACGGAGCTTTCAGGCTGGGAGTACGGCACGCGCACGCGTGAGATCGCCGACGTGCTCGGCACGGAGGACTTGAAGGCTTTGAGCCGTCTGGCGGTCGCGGGCGGGATGCTGCCCGAAGGAACCGACCTGGCATCGCTCGCCGTCAGCTTCACGGCGGCGACCGCGGGCGCAACCTACTCGCCGCTCGACAAGCAGGTGCTCCTCGTCTCGGAAGACGGACGGGGCTTCCGCGACGAGGGTCTGCTCGCGCACGAGTTCGTCCACGCGCTTCAGGATCAGCACTTCGACCTCCTCAAGCTCATCACCGCGCGCCCCTTCAGCTTCGACCGCGAGGAGGCGACCTTCGCGCTCGTAGAGGGCGACGCCGTGAGCGTCGAGCGTCGAGTCGAGCAAGGCGACAGCTTCTCGCGCAAGACCATCGAAGACGTTGCGCGCGAGGAGGATGAGCGCTACTCGCTCTACCGCAAAGGCGTCGGCGCGCTCTTCCCGCCGCTGCTGACCGAGACCTTCATCTTCCGCTACCGCGACGGCCTGCGCTTCGTCGAGGCGCTCAGGCGCGCGCGCCCGTCGGTCAGCATCGACGAAGTCTTCCGCCGCCTACCCGCCACAAGCGAGCAGGTGCTTCATCCCGAAAAGTATCTTGCGAACGAGCAGCCGCGCGAGGTCGCGCTCGACGGCGAAGAGTTCGCGGACGAGGGTTGGAGCCTGACGGCCACCACTCCGCTCGGCGAGGTCGGCGTGCGCGGGCTTCTGATGGCCGGCGTCTCGACGGACGAAGCCAGGCGCGCAGCCGCCGGCTGGGGCGGCGACCGAACCTTCCTCTTCGAGCGAGAGGGGCACGCGCCGCTCTTCGTCTGGAAGACCGCCTGGGACACGGGACGCGACGCGCAGGAGTTCTTCCGCGCCTACAACGCGCTGCTCGCTGGCCGCGCCTCAGCCGCCTCCGCCGAGGGCGACACGGAGCGCGTCTGGCGCGAGGCCGCGCTCGTCACGCGCGTGCGCATCGAGGGCGACGCGGTAACGGTCGTCCGCGGCGCGGAGGCCGATGTCGCCGACACTTTCAAGCTCGCGGCCGGGAGTTAGAAGTTGAGGCGGCGCTCGGCCCGACGAACAGCCGCCGCGATTTTTCTTCTGCAACCTCTTGCCGCGCTGCCACTGTGGGAGTATGCTTGCGTCGCAAGCCCGAAAAGCTCTCCCACAGGTGCCCCGTATGCTCTCAGAAGAGGTGCCCACATGAACGCAAGAGTGAAAAAAGTTCTTGAGACCTCATTCAGTGGTCTCGCCGCCCTTCTCATCTTAACCTCCTTCGCGGTCGCCTCGGCGCGCGCGCAGAGCCGCGAGGAGCACTTCATCTCGGCACGCGCCGGAGGGGTCAACTTCGTCTCCGGCGAAGTGAAGACGCGGCGCGCGGGCGAGGTCGGCTGGCGGCAGCTCACGACGAAAGACGACGTTCTGACCGGCGATGAGGTTCGCACGGGCGGGGACGGGCGCGTCGAAGTGCTCCTGAACCCAGGCTCTTACTTCCGCGCCGGCGGGGCCACGCAGTTCGAGATGGTTGACGATTCGCTCGACAAACTCAGCCTCCGCATCACGCACGGCAGCGCCGTCATCGAGGCGGTCGGCTACGACGACAAGCAGGGCCTCGACATCGCCGTCGCCACGCCGCAGGCGCACGCGCGCATCATGCGCACGGGCATCTACAGGTTCACGGTGCTGCCTTCGGGCGTCACGGAGGTCGCGGTGCAGAAGGGGCGGCTGGTCGTCGTCGATGACGACACGTCGCAGGTCGTCAAGGGCGGGCAGTTAGTGCGCGTCGGCTCCGGCACGCTCGAATTGGCGAAGCTCGACAAGAATGATCGTGACGCGCTCGACCTTTGGAGCCACGACCGCGGCAAGGAGCTGGCGAAGCTCAACGAGAAGCTCGCCAACCGGCAGGTGGCCTTCGGCCTCCGGCACGGACTCGGCGGCATCTACTCGGCGGCCTCCGGCGGCGTCTGGGCCTTCAACTCGCTCTTCGGCTGCTACACGTTCCTGCCCTTCGGCTACGGCTGGAGTTCGCCCTACGGCTACGGCTATAACAGCTACTACTACGTGCCGCGCTACGCCGGCACTTACGGCGGCGGCACCGTCGGACAGGGCGGCTACCCCACGGGCGGCGGCAGCACGAACCCGCCCGGCAACACGGGCGGCAGCAGCGGCCCCGGCACGAACACATATCCGGGTAACTTCAACCCGCCGCCGTCTCCGCCGCCGGCCTCGACGCCCACGCGCGACGTTCCGAGCCGCGGCGACGTTGACCGGCCCATGCCCGAACGCACCTACGAGCCGGGTTCGCGTCCTCCGCAGTAGGCCGTCCTTTCGGGCCGCCGCCGACTGAGCCTGAACGGCGAGACCCTGCTTCCGGCTCTCGCCGAAGAGACTGCTTCCGGCCCTCGCGGAAGAGACCTTCAGACGCTTCGCCCCGCACGCGGTCAACGCCGCGGCGGGGCGATTTCGTTTGCGACGACGAGGGCCGACTGCGTGACTGCGGCGACGCCGTTGCCGGGAAAGACCGTGTCGCCGACCATGAAGAGGTTCGGGACGGACGTCCTGTGCGTCGGCGCGTTCGCACCGAAGGAGGCGAGCGACTGCCCCACGCCTCCGACCATGCCGAGAGTGCGCCGCGTCAGCTCGTAAGTCGTGCGCGGCGTCGCAGTCTCAAACACCTCCGCGCCCGCGCCCAGCTCAGGCAGCGCCGCGTGCAGGCGTGCCCAACGCTCTTCGAGCGCGCGCGCGTCCCGCTCCTCGTGCTCCGACTCGTCCGAGTGGAATGTGAACCAGCTTTCGGCCTCCGTGAAGGTCGAGACGGTCGCGGCGCGATGGCCCGCGGGCGCGCGCGCGTCCCAGGCGGGCGCGACGCCGAGCATGAGGAGCGCGCGTTCGGGATCGAACGGCAACGGACGCGCTGCGTCGAACGGCGGCGAGCGCGTGGGGTCGAACGCCGGCGAGTCCTGCCGGTCGCCGAGCGCGAGGACGTGCGCGGCGGGCAGGCGGCGCGCGGCCTCTTCGTCGAGGCTCACGAAAATCTGGTAAGCGCCCCAGCCGCGCAAAGACTTCAGGCGCGCGCGCAGAGCGGGCGGCGTGCGTGCAGCCCCGACCAGCTTGCCGTAGG
The DNA here is from genome assembly GCA_030914105.1 of Acidobacteriota bacterium. GTDB lineage: Bacteria > Acidobacteriota > Blastocatellia > Pyrinomonadales > Pyrinomonadaceae > QHXN01. The sequence goes on along the minus strand of JALZHC010000064.1, from coordinate 2,932 downwards.
TGTCCCAGATTGTGAGGTTGCTGACGACGGCGCGTCGCGCCTCGACTCTCTCGCCGCTCAGGAGTTCGACGCCCGCCGCGCGCCCCTGCGAGTCGAAGGCGAGGCGCAGCGCCGTCGCGTTCAGGCGGATGGTGCCGCCGCTGCGTTTTATCGAGTCGGCGAGCGAGTCGGCGAGCGCCTGCGCGCCGCCCTTGATGGCATACATGCCGCGCAGAGGTTGCGCGAGCGCGACCGCCGCGTAGAGATAGGCGCACTCGTCCGAAGCGACCTGCGCGAAGATTTGGAGCTGCGCGTCGACGAAGCTTCGGAAGCGCGCGGAGGTGTGCGCGAGATGACGCGCTGCGGTCTGGTCGGCGCGCGCGAGGATGGTTGATGAGAGGCGCGCTTCCCTGAAAGCGAGCTTCATGCGCTGAAGCTTCGAGAGGGTTGCGAGGGCGGGGAAGCGTCGCGCGGCGCGTTGCAGGGCGTCGGCAACTTGCGTCGCCTCGCGGTAGAAGTTGATGGCCGCGTCGGCGCATTCGGGGAAGGCCGCGCGCAGTTGTTCGGCGAACTCTCCGAAGTCGCCGCCCGTCCGCACGTCTCTGCCTTCGGGGAGTCGCACGACGTATGACGGCTCGACCTCGTGCACTTCGGGCGCGCTCACGGGCAGTTCCGCGAAGACGCGCTCGTGAATCTCGCCCGGCTGCCAGGAGGCGTAGAGGCCCGCGCCCGGCTCGAAGCGGTGGCCGAACGCCTCGACCTCCGCGCAGCAGCCGCCCGGCCTCTCCCCGCGCTCGACCAGACACACATCGACGCCGCGCGCGGCCAGCAGCGCCGCGGTCGTCAACCCGCCGATGCCGCCGCCGACGACTAACACGTCGCAGGCCATCTCAGGAGTGCAGGCGCGCGAGCAGCGCGAAGGCTTGGAGAAGCGCGCCGGGCGCGGGCGACTTCGGGGGCGTGAGCCGTTCGAGGTACGGGTTGAGGACGATGAGGAAGGACTGGATGCCGTTGAAGAAGAGGTGGACGAGGAAGCACGGCAGGAGCTTGCCCGTGCGCGCGCGTATGGCCGTGAGGACGAAGCTGAGCAGGAGGATGGTTCCGATGACGCCGAAGTTCGGCCAGTACTGCGGGACATGTATCGCCGCGAAGATGAGGAACGTGACCGTCAAAGCCCAGACAGTTCCGGTCAGGCGCGCCAGAGCCGAGTAGAGCAGGCCGCGGAAGATTATCTCCTCGACGAGCGGGGCGGTGAAGGTGGCGGCGAAGGCGGTCGCCAGCGCCGCCGCGCGCGAGCTTGAGATGAGGCGGTCGAGCGCGGTTTCGGGATTGCCCGTGAGCTGGACGATTACGATCCCGGCGATCCATAGGACGACCGAGAGCACGACGCACCTCCAGAACGTGAGCACGGCGTCGGGCTTCCAGCCGAGCGTTTCGAAGAAGGGGTACTTGCCGAGCCTCGTCACCAGCGCCCAGGCGAGGCCGAGCGTCAGAAGGTGCGCGGGGATGATGGAGACGACCTCGACGAAAATCGCGCTCAGGTCTTTCGTCCCGAACTCGCCGATGGCCTGCGGCGTGAGCGGGACGCCGCGCCGCACCGCGTAGGCGAGCAGCATGATCGCCTGCACGACGGCCATCAGCACGAACGCCAACAGGCAGAAGCCCACCGCGGCGAATATTCCCCAGGGCGGGTTGTCGGGGTTCATGACGACGCTCGCCGCCGTCGGCGTCGGCGTCAAACTCTCGAAGCTGTCTCCGGGGAGCGGTCTCAAAGGCGTGCCCACGCACGCGAGTGTAAGAGAGGCGGCGGCAGAGGGTCAAACGAAAGCAAGGAGGGAAGAGAAGGATGAAGGAAACAATAGTAGCCAGTAGACAGTAGTCAGGAGCCAGTAGGAAAGCATCTGTTTTTATGCTGGCTTCTGTCTACTGGCTACCGGCTACTGCTTTCTTTCATCCTTCCGCCTTCATCCTTAAACGTCCGGCACGGTCGTCTCGGCCACATCGCCGGTCTTGACGCCGAGGCGCGCGGCGGCGAGCAGGAGGCCGATGATGGTCTTGGCGTCCTCGATCTCGCGCGAGGCGATCATCTCAAGGGCGCGCGCAAACGGCAGGCGCACGACCTCGATGATCTCGTCCTCCTCGTGGCGGCTCGCGGTCTCGCTGAGGTTCGTGGCGAGGAAGACCCAGAGCTTCTCGGCGCAGAAGCCGGGCGTGGTGTAGAACTCCGTGAGCTGCTCCATGTGCCCGGCGACAACGCCCAACTCCTCTTCAAGCTCGCGCGCGGCTGTCTCTTCGGGCCGCTCGCCGGGGTCGAGCTTGCCCGCCGGAAGCTCCAGAACGTAGCGGACGGTCGGGTGTCGGTACTGGCTGACGAGCGCGACCGTGCCGTCTGCGAAGCAGGCGACGACCGCCGCCCCGCCCGGATGCCGCACGACCTCGCGCACGTAAGTCTTCCCGGCCTCGCGCACAGTGTCGCGCACAACGTTGATGAGCCGGCCCCTGTAGACCTCCTCGCTCGACAGAACCTCCGGCTGCTCTTTCTGCGATGTATCCATTCGAGTAGTCAGTAACCAGTAGTCAGTAGTCAGTAGAAAGCGCCTCTCAGTTGTACCGCCGCAATGACGGCGTAGGCGTCAGCAATGCGGAGCCTACTGGATTCTGTCTACTGGCTACTGACTACTGCTTTCAATACTCCGTTCCCGTCAGCCGCGGCTTGTCGGCGGCGTTGGCGGGCCGCTCTTCGTTGTAGCGGACGCCCGTCGTCTCGGAGCTGATGAAGAAGTGGCGTCGGCCCGTGGCGTCGCGCCCCTCTGCGCGCACGGGGTCGGCGTTGACGCTGTAGGTCGGCCCCGCGTTGTCGGTCTTCGGCGTGACGCGGAGCGTGAACCTGTAGCCGTCGTTGACGAGCGCGTCACCGCTCAAAGGAATCTGGACGGCTCCCGCCTCGACCATC
>JALZHC010000482.1 GCA_030914105.1 Acidobacteriota bacterium | reverse complement strand
CGCGCGCGGCGAGCGCCGTTCGCGCGGCCTCTTCCGCGCTCGAAGCCAGCACGGTCAGGTGTCCCATCTTTCTCCCGACGCGCGCCTCGGACTTGCCGTAGAGATGGAGCTTGACGGCCGGGAACGTGAGCGCCGCGCGCCAGTCAGGCTCGCCCGCCTGCCAGAGGTCGCCGAGGAGGTTCGCCATCGCCGCGGGCCGCAGAAGCTCCGTCGAGCCGGGCGGCAGGCCGCAGACGGCGCGCAACTGCTGCTCGAACTGGCTGGTGACGCAGGCGTCGAAGGTGAAGTGGCCGGAGTTGTGCGGGCGCGGCGCAAGCTCGTTGATGAGCAGTCGGCCCGCGCGCGTGAGGAAGAATTCGACGCACATGACGCCGACCACGTCGAGCGCCTCCATGACGGCGCGAGCGATTTCGACGGCCTCGCGCTCTGTGCCTTCGGAGACGCGCGCGGGCGCGATTGAGAGATCGAGTATGTGACGCCGGTGCGCGTTCTCGACGACGCCGTAGTGCTTGAACTCGCCCGCGCCGTTGCGCGCGCCGACGACCGAAACCTCACGCTCGAAATCAACGAAGGCTTCGAGAACCCACTCCTGCCCGCCCAAAGTCGCGGCCAGGCGCTCGGCGTCCGCGTCGGTCTCAATCTTCGCCTGACCCTTGCCGTCGTAGCCGAAGCCCGCGGTCTTCAAGACCGCCGGGTAGCCGACTTCCGCGAGCGCCGCGCGCAAACTCTCGACCGAGGTGACGTGGCGGAAGGCCGTGACGGGGAAGCCCCAGCGCGCGAGGAAGTTTTTCTCGCGCAGGCGGTGCTGCGTCGTGTAGAGCACCTCGCCTGAGGGGCGGACGGGAGCGAGTTGCGCCGCGGCCTCGACCGACTCGGCGGGCACGTTCTCGAACTCGAAGGTGACGACCGAGACGCCGCGCGCGAACTCTCGGACGGCGTCGAGGTCTTCGTAAGCGTGCTGGTACTCACGGTCTGCGACCTGCCCCGTCGGCGTGTCGGAGTCGGGCGAGAAGGTGTGGACGCGGTAGCCCATCCGGCGCGCGGCGATGGCGAACATGCGGCCCAGTTGTCCGCTGCCGAGTACGCCGACCGTGGCTCCGGGCAGTATCGCGCTCATGACGGCAGTATCAAGCTCATGACGGCATCGTCGCGCTCATGCAGTCTCGCGCTCACGACGGTCGTATCAGGCTCACGATGGAAGGGTGGCTTCGCGCACCTTCGCGGTCTGCTCCTCTCGGAAGCGCCGCAGTTTCTCTCTCAGCTCTGGCCGCGCGTTGGCGAGCACGGCGACGGCCAGGAGCGCGGCGTTGGTCGCCCCGCTCGGCCCGATGGCGAGCGTGCCCACGGGGATGCCGGCGGGCATCTGCACGATTGACAGAAGCGAGTCCAGACCTTTCAGAGCCTTGCTCTCGACGGGGACGCCGAAGACCGGCACGACGGTCTGCGCCGCGACCATGCCGGGCAGGTGCGCCGCGCCTCCCGCGCCCGCGATGATGACTTCGAGTCCGCGCGACTCGGCTTCGGACGCGAACTCCGCCATCCAGGCGGGCGTCCGGTGGGCCGAGACCACGCGGCACTCGTGCGGCACGCCGAACTGCTTCAACACGTCTGCCGCGTGGCGCATCGTCTCCCAGTCCGACGTGCTGCCCATGACGACGGCGACGAGCGGCGCGCTCGCTTCCGCCTTCACTTCGTCCGACTTTTGCTCTTCAGAATCCATGCTCGGATTTGTTGCCCGCGGCTTCGGCGAGACGGACGGCGCGCGCCGCACTCGTCGCCCGGAGAGTGCTCCGGGTCAGTAGATGTTGAAGTTGTATTCGAGGACGATGTACTGCGAGACGGCGTGGTCGTCCTTCTGCGCCGGCGTGAAGCGAACCTGCTTCGCGGCGGCGATGGCCTTCTCCGTCAGCCCATGCGGCAGCCACTTGACGACGGTGATGCCTGTGACCTCGCCCGTCGCCGCGAGGATCGCCCTCAGGCGCACGACGCCCGACGCCTGGAACTTGCGCGCGCCCTCGGTGAAGCCCGGCTCCGGCTTGAAGGTGATGATGGCCTTGCGCGTCACCTCGTTCTGCTTGAACGGCCTGCTGTAGTCAACCGGCGCGTCGCCGCCGCCCGCGTTATTACCTCTCGCGTCGCCGCCGCCGGTGTTATAGCCCCGTCCGGGGCCGATGCCGCCGCCCGTGCCTGTGCCGCCGCCGCGGACATCGCCGGAGGGCTGCGAGGGGTTCGTCCTCCTGACCGCGCCGAAGCCGAACGAGTTGACGAACTGCCTCAACTGCGGGGACTGCGCGTCCGCGCCGAGCGCGGCCACGACGTAGATGTGCTCGGCGTCGGCGCAGACGTAGACCGGGCCGCGCTCCTTCTTCAGGCCGACCGCGTACTCGCGCGCAGGGTGGCCGTCGAGGTCGAACCCGTGGCCGTAAGTCATCCCGAAGTATGCCTCCTTCGCCGCGTCGGGGTTCTTCTTGAGCCGCTCGACTTCGGGCGCGATGAGCAACTGCCACGCGAGTTCCGCCACATCGTCGAGGTAGGGCGACATCGCGCCCCGCGGCTGCCCGTCCGCGTATTCCTGCGCGCCGCGGCCCGACGTGTCTTTTAAAGACCAGACGATGTAACTGCTCCCGTCTTCGCCCGCCGCGACGTAGCGCTGGCCCGCGACCTTCAGCCCGCCCGCGCGCGCCTGCGACGGCTGCGACGCGGGCTGCCGCGGCATCAGCACGGCGAAGCCCTCGCCCGCCGGCGCGACCTCGACCCAGCCCTCCGCCCCTGCTTGCGCGGCCCCGGCCCGCGCGCATGCGAGCGCGGCGAGCGCGGCGAGCGTGAAGCGCGTGAGAGTTCTCATGGCTTTAGTCCTCCGGGGAGCGTGCGCTCAAAGGTACCGGGTGCGTAGAACCTGCAGGTGGTGCGCGGCGTGGCCGGCGATGATGTAGGCGAGGGCGCGCACCGTGACCTCGTTGCCGCTGGCCGTGCCGCGGCGCGACCAGGCCGTTGCGGGCAGGCCGCGCAGCATGAGGACGTTCGCGCGGCGCAGGTGTGAGAACTCTTCCGCGAGGTCTGCGAGCGTGCGCGCTTCGAAGTCCGCGCCGGCCATATACTCGTCCTGATCCATGCCGGGCAAAGGCTGACGTTCGCCGCGCGCAATCGCCATCGCGCGATAAGAGAAGATGCGCTCGGCGTCAATCACGTGGCCGACGACCTGCTTGATGCTCCACTTGCCGGGCGCGTAGGCGTATGCGGCGCGCTCCTCCGCGATGCCTGCGAGCAGCGCCGACACTTCCTCCGACTGCCGGCGCAAGGTCTCGACCACTTCGCCTTCGGGGACGAGCGAGACGTAGGTTTCATAGAACGACGCGTACTCGTCGGCTTCGGGTCTGGCGGGGGCCGTCGCTGACATCCTTCTTCGTCCTTTCTTACTCCTGCGCGTGCGAGTAGCCGGCACGTCCGTCGAAGTTGCAGAGGTTCTCGGTCTTGATGAAGTCGAGGCCCGCGTCGGCGAAGCGCGAAAGGAGCTGCGCGATCTGCGCGTGTTTGATGGCCCCGCCTTCCGGTTCGGAGACGAAGCGGCAGCGCCAGTGGTCGGAGCAGAAGGTCTCGGTCGCGCCGCCGGGGAAGACCTTGACGCCGCGGTTGGCTATCGCCGAGAGCTTCAAACCGTCGCCGCCGAGCTTCGACACGATGCCGCCGAGTTCATCGGCCGTCCCGCCCGTCCAGTCCAGATAAACGTCAACGCCCACGGTCTCTTTATTCGAGGCCGCCGACTCGCGCGCCAAACGCCCCGCGAAAGAGCCTTCGCCGCCCTCGCCCGACTTGTAAGAGACGGCCTTCAACTGCCCCGGCCTCTCGCCCATGCGCGCGACGACGGCCTCGGCGAACTCGCGCGTGCCGACCTTCTGCTTGCTCACGCCTTCCTTGTAGATGTCGTAAGTGTGGACGCCGTCCTCCATCGTCCGAAGCCAGGCGTTGTGTGCGCGCTCGGCCACATCCGATTGGCCGATGTGGACGAGCATCATCACCGCGCCTAAGAAAAGTCCGGAAGGGTTCGCGAGGTTCTGGCCCG
>JALZHC010000481.1 GCA_030914105.1 Acidobacteriota bacterium | reverse complement strand
TCCTAATCCAGCGCCGCGCCCTGGGTCTTTGGTCGTGAAGAAGGGGTCGAAGACGCGCGCGAGCGTGTCGGGCGCGATGCCGGGGCCGTCGTCCGAGACCTCGACGCAGACGCGCTCGCCCTCAAGGCCCGTGGAGACGCAGACGCGCCCGCCCTCCGAGACCGCGCCGAGCGCGTTGTCGAGCAGGTTGTCGAGAATCTGCCGCACCATCGCCTCGTCGGTGGCGACGACGCCGACGGAGTCGTCGGCGCGCACCTCGACCGAGACCGCGCGCCCGCGCCCTCGCTCCTCGAAGATGCGCGCGGCCTGCTCGACGAGGCGGTTAATCTCGACCGGCTCGCGTCGCGCGCGTCGCTGGCGCGAGAGATCGAGCAGGCCGCGCGTGATCTGCTTGCACCTGAGCGCCTGTCGGACGATCTCTTCGAGGTACTCGGCCCAGCCGCGTTCCTCGGCGAGGCGCGCCGTCTCTTCTTCCGAGCGAAGGTCGCGCAGCGTCGCCTCGGCGCAGGTGGTGATGGCGGCGAGCGGGTTGTTGATCTCGTGCGCGACGCCTGCCGCGAGCTGGCCGATGGTCGCAAGTCTCCGCGAGCGCGCGAGCTGCTCCTGCACCTCGGCGAGCGTCGTGATGTCGCTCCAGGTGATGACGCTCCAGTTGGTTTGAAGTCTGGAGTCCGGAGTTTGAAGTCTGGAGTCTGTCGGTTGACTCCGTTGATGACTTCCCGTTGAGGGCTCTCCCTTTGAGTCGTCGGCGGACGAGTCCGCGCTGACGGCTTCGACTTCCGAAGGCGCGCGCCCTTCGTCTTTAGTTCCAGACTCCAGACTCCAGACTCCAGACTCCAGACTCGAAACGGGCGCGACCGAGACGAGGTAGCGGCGACCGTCCTCGGCCTGCAACTCGAACGAGCTTATCGTGCGCGCCGTGCCGGGCCGCATGTGGTAGGCGGCGGCGCGCTCGCCGAAGAGGCGCGCGAAGGCTTCGGCGCAGGACATGCCGGCCACGTCCGAGGGGTGGAGGCCGATGCCGTCGGCGGCGGCCATGTTGCAGCGCACGACACGCATGCGGTCGTCGTGGACGATGATGCCGTCGGGGATGGAGTCGAAGGTCTGCTCCCAGACGCGCTTGGCCGCGCCGAGCGTATCGAGCAGGCGCGCGTTGTCTAAGGCGAGCGCGGCCATCTCGGCCAGACCTTCGAGCTGCTGCCGCTCTTCGGCGGTGAAGCGGTGATGCTCTCGGTGGCCGACGGCGAGCACGCCCAACGTCTCGCCGCGTGCGCGCAGGCGCGCGATGGCGAGGTCGCGCACGCCCTCTGCGCTGTGCAGCGGGAACTCGCTCATGGGCAGGTCGCCGGCGAGGCCGCGCACCTCGATGATCGTCTCTTCGTCCATCGTGGCGGCGCGCTCGGCGAACTCGCCGCGCAGGGGGTTGACCACGGGCCGCCCCGCGGTCTCGACGCTCTGAAAGCCGCTCGTCGCGAGCCAGGTGACCGTGCGCTCCTCGACCGAGAAGCTGGCGATGCTCGCCGTGTCGGCGCGCAGTATGCGCCGCACCGTCTCGACGACCGTCGAGAGCGTCGCCGCACTCTCGGCGTGCAGCGCGCCGCCGAACTCGAAAGCCGCCGCGGCACGCCCCGACTGATTGTCATTGCTCTCTGCCATCTCGACTCCTATCTTGCCAGAATCAACCGCGAAAGTTTAGGGCTGTAGCCCTCAAGCCGCCTGCCGAAGGCAGCCAAAAATTTCTTTCACCTGACGCCGCGACCCTGCGCCGGCGGATTGAGCGCGGCACGGGCCTCCCGGCCTTTCCGCCGCTTTCGCAGGCGGCACGCGCGTTGCCATTGCGCACGACGTGGAGCGTCGAAGATGAACGCCGACAAAGAACAAAACGGTGTCGAACCTGCGGGGAAGGAATCGAGGAGGCTGCTCATCATGAAGAGGGCGCTCGAAGTTCTGGGGTGGCTGGCGGCCTTCGCGCTGCTGGCCTTCGCCGGCCACGCGGTCTTCGCGGGGGTCGGGTAGGGGCGGGCGCGGACGTGCTTGATTCGGCTTTCGCCGAGCCGACGAGGAGGAGTCAGATGTTTAGTGCAAAGGTCAGCGCCGGAAGAGTGTTTCTCATGGCGGCGGCGTTCGTCGCCGCGGGCGTCGTCGCGCGCGCACAGACGGAGCACCACGACGTGACCATCACGGTGCGTCCGGCCCAGACGGTGGAGGAACGCGTCGCGGATGAGGTCAAGGAAAAGGAGCTGCGCAAGGCCGCCGAGGAAAAGCTCGCGGCTGAGGAGTCGGCCAAAATCGTCGAGACGAGTCCGAGGGCGCTGCTCAGTCGCGCGCGCACCGTCTACATCAGCTCCGGCACCTCGTTCTTCGAGCCGGTGCAGTTGCAGAACGCCCTGCGCAAACGCGACGAGATAGACGCGTGGCAGTTGGCGATCATTGACGGCTTCGACAAGCGCAACGTCGCCGACATCCTCATCGAAGTTGACCGCCCGCTCTTCACCTATACCTTCACCTACAAGGTCACACACCGCAGCACCGGAGTCGTCCTCGCCACCGGCAAAGTCACGGCCTTCGACGGCAACGGCGCGGCCCCGAAGCTCGCGCGTCGGATCGTCGACGACATTCAGAAGGCGCGCGGGGAGTCGAAAGATAAAAAGTAGCCGTCAACAGTTTCCGCTTAAGGCGGAATGATTTTATGTGATGAGAAGACCCGTCCGTGTGACCCGTCTGCTGCCCGCGCTGCTCGCGCTCATTTTCTCTCTAGCGACTGTCGCCGCGAACGCGCAGGAGTTCGAGAGGGAGCGAGCACAACAACTGTGGGAGCAAGTCATCGCCGCCAAAGGCGGGCGCGAGCGGTTGTATGCCGTGAGCAACTTGGTTGTGTCCTCCAAGACAAAGAATATTCATCCGACGAAGGACTTCCCCGGACATCATTTCGAGAGCCTCTTCGTCTTATCCGACAAGTGGTGGTTCTGGGCCGACGAGCGCCCCGGCTTCGGCATCACCATTTGGACATACGACTTTGGCCGTCAGGTGGGGCAGGAGACTCTAGACGTATTACCCGAAGTCCGCACTTACAGGCCGGCGCAATCTCCCTCCGAGCTTGTCGCCGGATCAAAAAGCGCAAAGGATGACGCCACGTACCAATTCGCTAAAGGGCAATTCATCGAGTGGCAGGTCATATACCTGATGGAGACGAAGTGGTTACAGCCGACACGACTGAGGGCGTGGACTGAGCGGTTCTATCGCAAGAAAGTTAGCGTGGTCGAAGTGTCTCACGGCAGGGAGAGATTCGAGTTCTACCTGGATGGAAAGACTCACTTGCCTGTTCAGGTCATACTGCGAACGCGCATCGAGGCCATGGGGAGAGACTATGAGGACGGCTACGTGTTAGGTGATTACGTTGAGGTCGGAGGGATACAGTTCCCAAGCACAGTGAGGCGCGGCGGCGAGAAGAACGAAACAACTTACCAAGTGAATGTCGCTTATGACGCCGACATCTTCGAGCGACCGCCGGTTATTGAAGCCGGGCCGGAGGCCTGGAAGAAAAAGTAGAGACGAGCTAAGGCGCTGAAAAATCAAGAGGCGGCACATGCGATGCCGCCTCTCTCGTTTATCGGTTGATTCAGTTCTAATCGGCTTTCGGCGCGGCGGCGCGCACCGAGTCGGAGACGCCGGCCTCGTACTTGCGGAAGTTTTCGTTGAAGAGTCGCGCGAGGTCGCGCGCCTTCTCATCATAAGCTTCTTTGTCGGCCCAAGTGTTGCGCGGCTGGAGAACTTCCGTCGGCACTTCGGGACAAGACAGGGGCACGCCGACGCCGAAGACGGGGTCGGGCCGCGTCTCGACCTCGGCGAGCGAGCCGGAAAGTATCGCGCGGATCATGGCGCGCGTGTAACTGATCTTCATGCGCGCGCCGGTGCCGTAGGGGCCGCCCGACCAGCCCGTGTTGACGAGCCAGCAGGCGGCGCGGTGCTCGGTCATCTTCTTTCCGAGAAGGTCTGCGTAAGTACCCGGATGCAAGACCATGAAGGGCGCGCCGAAGCAGGTCGAGAAGGTCGCCTGCGGCTC
>JALZHC010000480.1 GCA_030914105.1 Acidobacteriota bacterium | reverse complement strand
GGCCACCTCCTCTTCATCGCCCTGCGCGACATCCAGCCCGGCGAAGAGATCACCTGCGACTACATCAGCACGCACCACCCGGACGACTACCGCTGCCGCTGCAAGTCGCCCGACTGCCGCGGCACAATCAACAGAAAGTGATAAGTGATGAGTGATAAGTGATAAGAAAGAACCGCGACCGCAGTCACTTATCACTTATCACTCATCACTTATCACTTCTTCACAGTCTCGGAAGTGTAAAACTGAACTTCGACCCCTGGCCGACCGCGGATTCGAGGAAGACCTGGCCGCCGTGGCGCTCGACGACCTCGCGGACGAAGGAGAGGCCGAGGCCCGTCGACTCTTCCTCTTTCACGCGACCGTCGCGCGCCACGCGATAGAACTTCTCCCAGACGCGCGCCTGGTCTTCGGGCGGGATGCCGTAGCCTCTGTCTTCGATCGTGAGGCGCACGGCGTCGGCTTCGAGCGCGGTCGAGAGCGTGACGGTCGTCCGCTCGGGGCTGTACTTGATGGCGTTGTCGATGAGGTTGGCGACGGCCTGCGTGATTAAGCTTCGGTCGGCGGCGACGGGCGGGAGCTTCTGACCGTCGCGCTCGACGAGGCGGATGCGCTTGCGCTTGGCCGCCGCCTGGAAGTTGGCGACCGTCTCGCGCAACACGTCGTCGAGCGTCAAAGGGGCCAGCAGAACTTCCTGCCGGTCTTTCTGCTCCAACCGCGCGACCGAGAGGAAGGTCGAGAGCATCCGCGCCACGCGCTGCGACTCGCCGTTGATGATCGAGAGGAACTCGCGCGCGTCCGAAGGGATGCGCTCGTCGGCGGCGAGCAGCTCGGCGAAGCCGCCAATCGAAGTGATCGGCGTGCGCAGCTCGTGCGACATCAGAGAGAGCATGTCGCTCTTCAGCTTGTCCAGCTCCTTCATCCGCGTCACGTCGCGCACGGTGACGGCGAGGCAGAGCGGCGAGACGGCTGCGTGACCGTTTGCTTCGGCGCGCTCCGCCGCGTCGCCCGCCGCCGCCTCCGTGACGAGCGCGATGCGCAGCGCCAAAGTCTGGCTGCGGTCGAGGAAGGTCAACTCACGCTCGTAAGCCTGGCCGGTCTGAAGCACGCGGCGAACCGCGATTGAAGGCTCGTCGAAGACGCCCGTGCGGAAGCGTTCTAACAGTTGGAAGAGGTCGAGCGCGCGGCACTCGCGCGCCGTCACGCGCGCGGCTTCGAGCATCCGCGGGTTGACGTAGGCGAGCGTGCCGTCGAGATATGCGACCGCGTGCGCGTCCGAAGCCTCCGAGAGCACGAGGCCGGCGAAGCCCTGCTCCATGAGCAGCCCGCTCACCACGCCGAAGGCTTCCAGGCGCTGACGTGCCGCGCGCGAAGAGAAGAAGGTCGAGCGCGACGGCGGCACGTCGAGCGAGCGCGCATCGTCGCGCTGGAGGTTGCGCGCGAACTGCGCGCTCACGGTTTTTAAGAGCGGCCCGTCCGACTCGTCGAAGCTCCCGCGCAATCGAAGCAAAAGCGCGCCCACGCGCTGCCCGTCGTGTCCGAGCGGCACAACGACCGAAGAGCGCTCGACGCCCGCGCACGCCTCGACGATCATCTCGCCGCCCCTCATGGCTCGCTCGCACAGCGCCACGCCCTCGCGCCAGGCCGAGTTGCGGTCGCCCTCCACGCGTTTCGGCCCATGCGTCGGCACGGCCTGCGTTTGCGCCGTCGCCGCGCGCAGACGCGCCGCCTGCACGGGCACGCCCGCCTCGTCGAGCCGGAAGATCACGGCCTCTTCGAGCGGCAGCACCGTGTCGAGCAGGCGCAGCCCGCTCAAAAGTCGCGCGTTCGCCCCGCGCCCCTCAAGCGGCGACGGCTGCACCGCAACGCGCTCGACGTTCTCCGTCAGCAGCGAGTCAATCGTCCAAAGCCTGCGCGCCTGCGCCGCCGCCAGCGAGCCGAAAGCCGCCAGCATCATCGGCGCGAATACGATGTCGAGGTGCAGGAAGCGCGAGACCATGAGGCTCGCGGCGCACAAGATGATGAGCGCGCCGCCGACCGTGCTCAGCGCGCGACGCGAGCCGAGTCGCTCCAAAGCGAACCCGCCGCCCACGCCCGCCGCCGCGACCAGCAGCACGGCCACCCACCCTTGCGGCGCCACGCTCCGGTTGGCCGGGTCGTCGAACAGGAAGAGCGCCGCCGGCGACGCCAGTAGCCCTACGCCCCAAGCCACCGCCACCAGCGCCGAGACGCCGAGCGACAACGCGACCGAGACGAAGACCGACTTGGAAGAAAACGAGACTGGACTCTTCAAGGCTTTCGAGAGGGCAAGTAATTTCAGGTAGGTCTGACGAAGACCGGCGCGGCCCGCAAGACCAGGGCCAAAATCATCTTACAACGTGGGACGCGGGGTTAACAAGAGATGTTTTCCCGACCTGCTTATTCCCAATAAATTGAAAGGGCCGTCCACGAAACCACACGAAGCAGCACGAAAGAAGCCGCATGAAAGATTCACGCCGGCTCGTGTCGCTTCAAAGATTCGCGCCGGTTCCGGTCGCTTCATGTGGTTTCGTGGGCGGCTGCGCCGTCTTCAGGAGGCCGCGACCGACGCGAGCGCGTCGAGCAACTCGTCCTCTTCTTCTTCCGAGACGGTGCGCAGGTCGAGCATGACGCGCCCGTCGAGTATGCGCGCGATGACGGGCGGCGCGGCGCGGCGCAGTCTGTCGTCGAGCGCGGAGGCCGAGAGCGACGTATGCGTGAGCGCGATGAGCGCGGTCGGCGGGTGTGTGGTCGGCGCAGAGCCGCCGCCGATTGCGGATTGGCCTTCGACGATTTCAAAAGTGAGAGCGCCGCTGCCGAGGCGCGCTTGAAGCCGCTGGCCGAAGGCGCGGACGCGGCTCTCAATCTCGTCGCGCGTGGCGGCGAGCATCCGGAGCGCGGGCACTTCGCACGCGGCCTCGCCGCGCCGGTAAGAGTCGAGCGTCGCTTCGAGCGCGGCGAGCGCGAGCTTGTCTGCGCGCAGCGCGCGGTAGAGCGGGTGTCGGCGCAGGCGTTCGATTATCTCGCGCCGCCCGACGACGAGTCCGGCCTGCGCCGCGCCGAGCAGCTTGTCGCCGCTGAAGGTGACAACGTCCGCGCCCTGCGCGACCGAGTCGCGGATGACCGGCTCGCCCGCGAGGCCGAAGGGCGAGAGGTCTTGGAGCGCGCCGGAGCCTGCGTCCTCGTAGAGAAAAAGATTTCGCTCGTGCGCGAGTCGCGCGAGTTCGGCGAGCGCGGGCGCGGCCGTGAAGCCGACGATGCGATAGTTCGACGGGTGGACGCGCATGAAGAGGCGCGTGCGCTCGTTGATTGCGCGCTCGTAGTCGGAGAGGCGCGTGCGGTTGGTCGTGCCGACCTCGACCAACGCCGTGCCGGACTGCGCCATCACGTCGGGCACGCGGAAGTCGCCGCCGATCTCGATCAGCTCGCCGCGCGAGACTATCGTCTCGCCTTCGCGCGCGAGCGTGGCGAGGACGAGCAGCGCGGCGGCGGCGCAGTTGTTGACGACGAGCGCGTCATCTGCGCCGGTCAGCTCCGCGAGCAGGCGTTCGGCGCGCGCGCCGCGACGACCGCGCGCGCCGGTCTCCGTGTCGTATTCGAGCGTGCAGTAGCCCGCGGCCTCTTCGGCGACGGCGCGGCGCGCGGCCTTTGAGAGCGGTGCGCGCCCCAGATTCGTGTGCAGGACGACGCCGGTCGCGTTGACGACGCGGCGCAGGCCCGACGCGGCCTCGCGCTCGGCTGCAAGAGCGAGCCGACGCGCGCCTTCCGCGAGCAGCGCCTCGCGCGTGAAGCCGCTGGCGTCGTGCCCGGAGGAGTCGGCGGCGTCTCGCCTGAAGCCGTCGCCCGACCGCGCGCCTTGTTTCTCGTTCGACGCCGCGCTCTCTTCCTCGTTCGACACGCCGCCCTCTTTATCGTTCGTCGAAGCGGCTCCCGCGCCGTCGTCGAGTTCGAGCGCTTCGCCATCGCGCGCGCGCAACTCGCCGCGCAGCTCTTCGGCGACGGCGCGGGCGAGCGCCGTCAGGCGCTCCGGGCCGAGGCGCGTGCGCAAGCGC